>JAEDMN010000312.1 GCA_016302985.1 Kiritimatiellia bacterium
GATTTCCTAACGCGCGGCTCATGCGGCCGTGGTAGAATATCGGCATGACCCAGCTTGCGAACATCCTGATCGTCGAAGACGACCCGACCATCCGCACCATCCTCCAGATGCTGCTGCGCAACGGCGGCTTCACCCACGTGCAGACCGCGTCCCGCGGCGACGAGGGCCTCGAAGCCATCCGGCGCGACCGCCCCCGCCTCGTGCTGCTGGACCTCATGCTGCCCGGCCTGGACGGTCTCACGGTCTGCCGGCGCGTGCGCGAGGACCCCTCGCTCGCCGACGTGCGCATCGTCATGCTGACCGCGAAGAGCGAGAACGAGGACGTCGTGCGCGGCCTCGAGCTCGGCGCGGACGACTACGTCACGAAGCCCTTCTCCCGCGAGGTTCTCCTCGCGCGCATCCACGCCGTCCTCCGCCGCTACGACCCCATGGCCGCCGGCAAGGACCTCGACGGACTCCTCGTCGACGAACGCGGCGGCTCGGCCCGCCTGAACGGCGAACTGCTCACGCTCACCAAGGGCGAATTCCGGCTCCTCGCCCTCCTCGCCTCGCGCCCGGGCCGCGTCTACACCCGCGCGCAGATCATCGATTCGGTCCAGGACGAGGAGAAGTCCGTGACCGAGCGCACCGTGGACGTCCAGCTCGTCGGCCTCCGCAAGAAGCTCGGCGGCTGGGCCGCCCACATCGAGACCATCCGCGGCGTCGGCTACCGGGTCAAGCCATGAAGATCCCCGGCCTCGCCTACCTGCCCTGCGTGCTCGCGGCCGCCGGCCTCGCGGCCGGCCTCCACGTGCTCCACGCCGAGATGCGCGCCTACCGGGAGGCCGTCGTCTCCTGGGCGACGCGCGACCTCGCCGCCCGCACCCAGCTCGCCGCCGAGTCCATCCAGGACGCGCTCGCGACCGGCGACTTCGCCCATCTGCACGCCTTCGCGGACGCCCGTCGCGCCGACGGCCTCCGCCTGACCGTCCTCTCCCGGCCCGGCGGCATGGTCTTCGACTCCGACCCCCATGCCAAGGGCAGCCACGCCGACCGCCCGGAAGTCAGGGCCGCCCTCGCGACGGGCGAAGGCACCGCCCTGCGCCCCTCCGTCTGCACCGGGCACCGCATGCTCTTCTGCGCCCGCCGCGCCGGCAAGGACTTCATCGTCCGCCTCGCCCTCCCCTACGAGACCGTCGCCGAGCCGCTGCGCCGCCACCGTCCCGCGCTCGTGGTCGCCGGCCTCGTGGGCGCCTCGGGCATCCTGCTCCTCTCGCTCGTGCTGGTCCGCCTGGCCGCCCGCAACCGCCGCCTCGCGAACGAACGCGCCGTCCAGGAGCGCCTCCTCGCCGAGACGCGCCGCGTGGCGGACTTCCGCCGCGACTTCATCGCGAACGTCTCCCACGAGATCAAGACGCCCCTCACCGGCATCCTCGGCGTCGTCGAGCTCCTCGGCGGCCCCGCGGCGGAGGAGCTCCCCGCGGCCGACCGCGCCGAGCTGCTCGGCATGCTCCGGCGCGAATCGACCCGCCTGGACGGCCTCGCCCGCGACATTCTCTCCCTGGCCCGCCTCGAGCGCGGCGAAGGCGACGGGGACGCCCGCGCGGCCTTCGCGCCCGCCGACCTCGCGGACATCCTCGCCACCGCGGCGGACCGGGTCCGTCCCCGCGCCGCCGCCGCGGGCATGGAGCTGAAGGTCCGCGCCGAATCCACGGTCCTCTCCTGCGACGCACGCCTCGTCGAACAGGCCGTCGTCAACCTCGCGAACAACGCCGTCCTGCATTCCGGCTCCCCCGACCTCGAGATCGCCCTGTCGGCGAATGCCGCCGGCGCGACCATCTCGGTCACGGACCACGGCGTCGGGCTCGCCCCCGCCGACCAGGCACGCGTCTTCGAGCGATTCTACCGCGTGGACAGGGCGCGGGACCGCGACCGGGGCGGTTCCGGCCTCGGTCTCGCCATCGTCAAGCACGTCGCCCAGCTCCACGGCGGGGACGCCACGGTCGTCTCGACACCCGGACGCGGCTGCACATTCTCCCTTTTTCTTCCAAAATCCTAATTTCCGGTTAACGTACCTGCGCTACAATCTCCCCGGCGCGCCCCAGTGTCGGCGGCCACGGATTTAAATAGGACAAGGAAAGGAATGCAAACATGAACAAAGTGATCATCGGAAGCTGCGGCGCGGCGCTCGCGCTGACCGCCTTTGTTGGACTCTCGACCGCCCAGGCCGCAGAACAGAAGGACATGCAGACCAAGACGGCCGAAAGCTCCGTCACCACGAACGACAACGGCTCCGTCTCCCGCACCTTCGTCGAGACCTCGGTCACCACGAACGGCAACCTCGTCACCGAACGCCGCCGCGAGACGCGCACGAACATGGACGCCGACGGCAACGTCCTCGAGACGAGCACAAGCGAGTACGCCCAGAGCTACAACGTCGGCGACACGGGCTGGAAGATGCCCTCCCCGAAGCTCGGCGCGCCCGACGCCGACAAGCCGATTCCGACGGACGCCTTCATGGGCTTCAAGTTCGGCGACGTGATCTGCGACACGAACACGGTCCGCGAAGCCGGCGAGCCCTCGCTGCTCCGCGTCGCCGTCAAGCCGAAGAATCCCCTGGCCGGCTTCGACGACTACTACGCCTATCTCACGCCCAAGACCCACAAGGTCGCCAAGGTCGTCGCCTGCGCCAAGAACGCGATCGAACCCGGCGGCAGCTGGCGCCGCCACTACCTGATCGAGGCCCTCGAGAAGCGCTACGGCGTCTGGGCCCGCCTGATCAGCTGGTGCCGTCCCTTCTACCGCTTCGACGTCGCCCCGGACCGTGCCGTGGTCGTCTATCTGGCCGGCGCTTCCGAGAACTACGAGACGGTCATCTCCGCCTGGGACGACACGGTCATCCAGCTCGCCGACAAGGAGGAGGAGGAGCTGCGCCAGGAGGCCCGCAAAAATGCCCGCGCCCGCCGCGACAAGCAGGTCCTCGACGCGCAGAACGCGTTCTGACGGACGTTGAAGGTAGAAAGTTGAAGGTTGAAGGTTTCTACATAAGGCCACACATATAGGACCACCAAACATAAGGAGGGACCGGGGTTGCACAACCCCGGTCCCTCCTTTTCCCC
>JAEDMN010000313.1 GCA_016302985.1 Kiritimatiellia bacterium
CTCGTCGTCCTCGTCGTCGGTCAGGGATTCGTCGTCGGTCAGCGACTCGTCGTCCGCGTCACCTTCCTCCCCGTCTCCGGTCAGCGGTTCGTCCCCGTCCGCGTCGTCCTCGTCGTCGAATGCGTCGGGCGTGTCGTCGATCAGCTCGTCGTCCTCCTCCTCGACGCGGAAGGACACGCGGCGCGGCGCCTCCTCGCCGGCTCCCTCGGGGGCCTCGCCGGCCTCCTGAACGGCCTCGCCGGCGTTTTCGGCGGGGGAATCCTCCGCGGCCGGGGCGGTGGGCGCCGCCTCCTCGGCGGGCGGCGCCTCCTGCTTCTTCTCCTTGACGAAGAGCTTGGCGCGCTCGCGCGGATTGGAGCGCTGGAGCGTGGGGTCGATCTCGTTGAGTTCGCTCAGCGAGGAAAGGCCGAAGTGCTCGAGGAACAGCGGCGACGTGCCGTAGAGGAACGGATGCCCCGGCAGCTCGCTGCGGCCGACGAGGCGCACAAGCTGGAGTTCCACCAGCGACTTGACGATCGTGTCGACCGCGACGCCGCGGATCTGCTCGATCTCGGCCTTCGTGATCGGCTGGCGATAGGCGATGATCGCCAGCGTCTCGAGGGAGGCGCGGGAGAGGCGGCTGGGACGGTCCAGCTTGAGCAGCGCGCGCACGTAGCGTCCGCACGCGGGGGCCGTCTGCAGACGGTAGGTGCCGCCGGTGCACACGAGGCGGAAACCGCAGCCGGAACGCTCGAGCTCCTTCTCGAGTCCGCGCAGGGCCTGGTCGATCTCGCGCGTCGTGCAGCTCTGGTAGACGGACATCACCTCGGCGTCCTCGCCCTCCTCCGGCGCGACGCCGCGCACGCAGGTGCGCAGCTCGTTCGCGGACAGCGGCGACTCGCTCGCGAAGAGCAGCGCGCCGACGATCTCCTGGAGGGAGGACGGCAACGGGATCCGCGGCCCCTTCGGCTTCGGCGGCTCGGGACGCGCGGCCTCCCCGGCCGCCACGGGCGCGGGGGCCCCCTCGACAGGTGCAGGGGGCTGCTCCGCGGGCGCAACGGACGCGCCCTCGGGCGCCGTCCCGGCTGTCTCTCGTTTTTCTTCTTCCGCCATTTCAAATCCCAGGTTTCAAATCGTCGTCGCGTTCACCATCGACCGTCCAGGGCTCAACCCACAACCTTCGCCGTCCCGCGCTCACCACTCGTCCGGAGCCTCGAGGGGCGCGTCGTCGGGCGCCTCCTTGGACGGGAGCACGGTGATTTCATGGAACGCGGCGTTCTGGTACACGATGATGCGGTGCTGGCGCAGTAGCTCGAGCAGCGCGAGGAAGGTGACGATCACCTCGCCGCGGGGGGAGTTCGCCGAAAAGAGGTGCGAGAAGGAAACCTGTCCGTCGTCGCGCGTGCGTTCGAGGATGAGGTCCATCTTCTCGGGCACGCTGAACCGCGCGCCCTTCAGCTCCTGCGTGGGGATCTCGTTGAGACGCGCCAGGACGTCCTGGAACGCCGTCAGCAGGTCGTAGAGGTCGATGCGCGACAGCGCGTCCTTGGCGTCCGCGGTGGTCTTCTCGAACTTGGGACGGCCGCCGCCGTAGTCGAAGCTCTCCTGGACAAGGGCCTCGTACTCGCCGAGCTTGCCCGCGGCGTCCTTGAACTTCTTGTACTCGACGAGCTGGCGCACCAGGTCGAGGCGCGGGTCCACCCACTCCTCGTCCGTGCCCTCCTCCGTCGCGCGCCGGTCGACCGGCAGCAACATGCGGCTCTTGATGACCATGAGCGTGGCGGCCATGACGATGAACTCGCCCGCCACGTCGAGGTTGAGCTGGCGCATCAGGTCCAGATACCGCATGTACTGCTGCGTGACATGCTCGATCGGGATGTCGTAGATGTCCAGCTCCTCGCGGCGGATCAGGTACAGCAGAAGATCAAGGGGCCCCTCGAACACGTCGAGGTTCACCTTGTAGTCTTCAGCTAGGAGTTCCGCCTGGGCCATGGGAAGCGTGCTGCGCGCAGAGCTTTGTGCGGGGACGGGGCCTTAGAGACCGACCGCGGCGCGGACCTTGTCCATCGTCTGGGCGGCCGCCGCGCGCGCGCGCTGCGCGCCGGTGCGGAGGATGTCCTCGAGCGCATCGGGATCCTTCGCCAGCTCCTCGCGCTTCGCCTTGAACGGGTCGAAGAGTCGCTTGTACGCGGCGAGCAGCTCCTTCTTCGCGTGGCCGTAGCCGTAGTTGCCGGCGCGGAAGTTCGCAGCCATCTGCGCGACCTCCTCGGGCGTCGCGAAGAGCTTGTACATCTCGTAGATCGAGTTGCCCTCGGGTTCCTTGGGCTCCTCCATCGTCTTGGAGTCCGTGACGATGGCCATGATCTTCTTCTTCGCGGACGCGTCGAAGAGCTCGATCGTGTTGTGGTAGCTCTTGGACATCTTCTGGCCGTCCGTGCCGGGGATCGTCGCGACGGTCTCGGGGATGTACGCGTCGGGCAGGCGGAAGATCTCGCCAAACTGGTTGTTGAACTTCTGCGCGAGGTCGCGCGTGACCTCGAGGTGCTGCTTCTGGTCCTTGCCCACGGGGACGAGGTCCGCGTTCATGATGAGGATGTCCGCCGCCATGAGCACCGGGTAGGCGAAGAGGCCGTGCGTCGCCTCGAAGCCGTGCGCCATCTTGTCCTTGTAGCTGTGGCAGCGCTCGAGCAGGCCCATCGGCGTCAGGCAGGAAAGATACCAGGCAAGCTCCTGCACCTCGGGCACGTCGCTCTGGCGGTAGACGACCGTCTTCGCGGGGTCGAGGCCGCAGGCGAGGTAGTCGAGCGCCACGTCGCGCGTGGCCTCGCGCAGCGTCTTTCCGTCGCGCACCGTGGTCATCGCGTGGTAGTTCGCGATGAACATGAAGTTCTCGCCCTTCTCCTGAAGGTCGAACATCGACTTCATCGCGCCGAAGTAGTTGCCCCAGTGGAGCTTGCCCGAGGGCTGAATGCCAGTGAGAATCCGCATAAAATCTATCCTTCCAGTTGGAACACAGTATTTTAGCGGATTTCAGCCATGGATTCAAGGGGCGAAGCGCGCCCGCCGGAGCGGCGCGGACCTACCGCGAAATGAAGGTGTCGGCGACCTTCAGGCGGGC
>JAEDMN010000066.1 GCA_016302985.1 Kiritimatiellia bacterium
TCTCCAACTTCCAGGAGTTCTGGATCTACGACAAGCACGCGCCGGAGATGAAGCCCGTGAAGGTCGTCCTTCGCGACCGGCTCGCGCAGCTCTTCCGCATGCTCAACACGGAGTACGCGGACCGCGACCCCGAGGACATCCCCGACCTCCTCGACTTCCCCTATGTCGGCAGCGGGCTCTTCGACGACGAGTCCATCCGCATCCCCCGCTTCACGGAGGAGACGCGCGCGCTGCTCCTGGACTGCCTGTCCGTCGGATTTCGTCCGCACCGTGGTCTCGCAGCAATGCCTTCGGCAAACACGGAGTTCACAGAGCACGGCGCAGAGATGCGGTGTCATCGAGGTCGACGGGGAGAAGAGCGTTTCGTGCGTCTCTGTGTTCGCCGAAGGCATTGGGTTCTGCGGAGACAGCTCAATGCCCTCTCGCGTATCCGTTCGGGACGGCTTCGATGTTTTGATATAATCACTTCACGAAAGGAAACGAAATGGCAATTCGCCAATTTGTAGGAAGAATTTCATTGCTCCTCTGCGCGGGTACATCGCTTCTCGCGGGGGCGCATCCGGCCGTGCCGGCCGCGCTGCCGCCCCCGCGAGTGACCAGCCACGTGGCAGAAGCTCCACGAGCGAGAAGACAGACCGAAGTGGTCGGTAGTCGGCGTAACCAGGATGCCAGGTTGCCGCCCAGTCGCGCCGTTGCAAATTCCCCTGTTGGCGAATTCCCCTTGTCCGTTGAAGGGACCTTATGGTATCCTAGACTAATCTTAGAAAGGACCACGTGATGATGACACCCGAAGAATTCCTCGAATCGAATGGACTGGCCACGGCGACGCTCGACCGCGCCGCGCTGATCGCCGCTTTCCAGAAGGAGATGGAGGCCGGACTCGCCGGCCAGCCCTCCTCCCTCAAGATGATCCCCACCTACACGTCCCCCTACGGCGACATCAAGAAGGACACGCCCGTCACGGTGCTCGACGCCGGCGGCACGAACTTCCGCGGCGCCACGGTGACGATCCCCTCCGACGGTTCCGGGATCAAGATCGAGAACAGGGAGAAGGGCGAAATGCCGGGCGCGAAGAGCTATGTCGCGCAGGAGGACTTCTACAAGGTCCTGACGGGCCACGTCGACCGCTGCCGTCCGTTCGCGAAGGATCCGGCCATCGGCTTCTGCTTCTCCTACCCGGCCGAGGCCTCGCCCGAGGGCGACGCCAAGCTGCTCGTGTGGACCAAGCAGATCCAGGCCCCCGAGATCGTCGGCCAGTGGGTCGGCGCCGAGCTCACGAAGCGCCTCGATCCGAAGCCCTCCAAGGTCATGGTCGTGAACGACACGGTCGCGACGCTCCTCGCCGGCAAGGCGACGGAGAAGCCGGGCCAGAAGTTCTCCGCCTATCTGGGCTTCATCCTCGGCACGGGCACGAACGTCGCCTACATCGAGCAGAACGACCGCATCCCGAAGCTCGCCAACCCGCCCGCGGGCGCGATGGCGATCAACACGGAGTCCGGCGGCTTCAACAAGATCCCCCAGTCGACGTTCGACGAGGCGATGGACAGGAAGACGTCCGACTGCGGCTCGCAGCGCTTCGAGAAGATGATCGCCGGCGCGTACCTCGGCAAGATCGGCCTCGAGGTCTTCAAGGCCGCCGCGAAGGAGGGCTTCTTCTCCGACGCCGCCAAGGCCGCGGTCCAGGGCCTCGGCACGATCGAGAGCTACGACCTCGACAACTTCTGCGCGAAGTACGACAACGGCAAGCCGAACCCGCTCGACAAGGTGTTCGTCGACGAGGCCGACCGCGCGATGGCCCGCCGCCTCGCGACGCCGGTCTTCGAGCGCGCGGCGATCCTCACGGCGATCCACCTCGCGGCCTTCATCGTGAAGACCGGCGGCGGCACGGACTCCAACGCCCCCGTCTGCGTCTGCGTCGACGGCTCCACCTACTACAAGACGCGCGTCGTCTCCTTCCCGGAGATCGTCCAGAAGGAACTCGACGGCATGCTCTCCAAGCGCAACATCGCGTTCGCGCTGACGGTGTGCCCGGACCACGCCCCGATGGTCGGCGCCGCCGTGGCCGCGCTCCTGAAGTAACCCGACGGAGCAGGTGCGAAAAGAACGGGGGACGGGCACGCGCCCGTCCCCCGTTTTTCGTCCGGAACCGCGGCGGGTCAGCGGGGCAGGCTCCCGACCCAGACGTAGTCGACGCGGACCGTGCCGGAAACCGGCCGGCCGTCCGCCGAGAAGGAGAGCTTCAGCTGCTGGAGCGTGCCGTTCGTCTTCAGCGGCACGACGTAGACGGTGTCCTCCACGTCGTCCGGCTTCACCGCGAAGTCGCGCGCGTTCGTCTCCGTGAACAGCGGTTCGGCCGTCGTCGTGAAGGCGAGGCGCATCGCCGTCGACGGGGTGTGGTTCTGGAGGCGCAGCACGACGCACGCGTCCTCGCCGACGGGCAGGTCGAGTCCGTCGGGGGAGGTCAGCGCGGCGCGGCCCGACTCGCGCACGGCGAGGACGAAGAAGTCGCCGCAGACGAGGTGCACGGGGTTCGAGAAGGTGTCCCAGAAGGCGTTCTCCATCCTGATGTGCTCCTTGAACGTTCCGAGGTCGGAGAACGTCCAGCCCTCCGGATCGAGGTTGCGCGAGAAGGTCCAGGCCTTCGCGACGCGCGCGCCCCTGGGAAGAACGTGGACCGCGGTGCGGGCCGTGCGGAAATGCTCGCCGTCGTCCGCCGTGAAGAGCAGGCGGTAGTCGCCGGGACGCGGGAAGGTCGCGGCCGTGCGGGCCTGGCGGGCGTCGCCGAACGCCGCGGCCGCGGGACCCTCGATCTGCTCCCAGTTCCCGGCCGTCGCGCGCGCGGACGAGACGACGGCCTCCAGGCCGACGGCGGGCCGGTCCGTCCAGATCTCGGCACCGGCCGCGACCACGGGCGGGTTGTTGTGCGGCAGCGCGCGGTCGAGATCCGCGGAGCAGGCGTACCGCACGTTGTTCGTCACCGTCCAGTCCGCCCGCGTGCGGACGGCCTGGTTCGTATAGAAGCAGATGCCCGGGTTGAGCACGTAGCCGTTGCCCTCGACGAGGCCGCTCGAGCAGACGATGGACGGGTCCGTGCTGCCGCCCCAGACGAAGATCTCGGCGGGGCCGAGCTTCCGCGCGACGTTGTTGCGGTCGAAGCGGCAGTTCCGGATGTGCGTGTTGCGCGCCTGCGGGGAGCGGAGGCCGAGCACCTCGATCGCCGCGCCCGCGTTGTTGCGGAACGTGCAGCGGTCGATGAGGCAGTTCTCGCCGCCGGCCTCGAAGTCGATGCCGCCTTCGTCGTGCGACCCGGAATCCGGCTGGTTCAGGAAGTGGCAGTTGCGGATGACAAGCCCGTCGTTGAAGCCGAGCATGATGCCCATCGTCCCCGCGGAGGCGTTCCAGCCCGAGGCGTCGAAGACGGAGTCGAGCAGCCACGCGCGGTGCGTGGACGTGTAGAAGGGATGGGGCGAGGTGTTGTGGCAGAAGTTGTCGTGGCAGAAGACGCGGATGACCGCGACGTCGCGGCCGACCGCGCTGAAGCCGGACGAGCACTGGTACATCTCGCAGTCGCGCATCACGGCCCGGCACGGACTGCCGCCGATGCCGATGCCCCCGCGGGGACCCTCCGGCGCGCCGAGGCGGTCGCGCCATTCGGGGATGCCGTGCGCGTTGAAGCGGTAGAGCCCCTCGATGTGGTGCGCGAGACAGCGCTCGACGAGCAGGCCCTCGGTTCCGCGCGCGCAGGAGATGCCGAGGCCCTTGCCCGCGTTGCAGACGACGAGGTCGCGGACGACGAGGTGGCCGCGGCTCGCGACGTGCGCGCAGCGGTCGTCGATGAAGCGCGTGCGGCGGATGACCGGACGCGGCCCCTCGCCATAGGCGCCGATTTCGGCCCAGTTGTCCGGCGCGCCCGCGGCCGTCGCGACGAGCTCCTCGCCGAAGACCGAGCCGCGGCGGAGCAGCAGACGGTCGCCCGGACCGAGGACGAGGGCGCGGACGTTGCGGAAGGTCTTCCAGGCCGTCGCGGGCGCGAGGCCGTCCGCGTCGTCGCGTCCGTTCTCCGCGTCGACGTGGTAGGTGCGGTTCGGCTTCACGGGCGGATTCCAGTCCCGGGCGAGGAAGGGCGGATCCGCGCGCGGCATCAGCACGACGGACTTGCTCGCGGTCCCGACGGGCCGGTCGCCCGAGAAGATCTTGAAGTCGATCTGGAAGACCTCGTTCGTGCCGGGGACGACCTTCCAGGCGAGTTCGCGCGGCACGGCGTTCGTCAGCAGGCCGAGGTCGAGGCGCCGCGGTTCGACCGTCGCGCCGGCTGGCGCGACCGCGACGAGCACGCAGTTGGAGACCGGCAGGGTGCCGCGGTTGCAGAGTCCGCCGGAGATGGTGACCGTGTCGCCGGTCTTCGGCAGCAGCTCGTGGATGCGGAGGCCGGAGAGGACGGGACGCGCCGTCTCCTGGATGCGCAGCGCGACGTCCTCGACGCGGAAGCCGTCGCGGCCGACGCGGGCCGGCTTCTCCCCGCGCCCGGGCCGACCGGTGCGCTTCGTGTCGGCGGACTTCCCGTCGACGTGCAGGTGGATGCGTTCGCCGTCCCACGACGCGGCCAGGTTGTAGCGGCGTCCCGGTTCGATGTCCGCCTCGACCTTGGCGCGCGGCTCCCAGCCGCCGTCCAGCCACACCCAGAAGCAGAAGGCGCCGTGGCCGGGCCGCGCGCCCTTCGGCACGTCGTAGCGCAGAAGGTATTCGCGCTCGCGGGTGAGGAGCGTGTTCTCGCCCGCGGGCAGGCGGTCGAACGTCGCGGCGCAGGCCAGGCGGAAGACCGGCGCGAGATGCGGGTCGTCCTGCGGCGGCAGCGCGGGGGCCGTGACGGAGAGGTCCGCGACGGCGCCGTGGAAGGGTCCGACGACGAGCGGCGCGGGACAGCCCGCCGCGGGACCGCGCCGCGGGGTGCGCGCGGTCTCGCCGTCGACCGTCAGCCAGACGTTCGTGCCGTCCCAGCCCGCCGCGATGTCGTGCCAGGCGCCGATGCGGACGGGGACCTTCGACGAGACGCGCGGCTCGGGGCGCCCGTCGAGATTGACGAAGAAGCTGAACTTGCCGCCCTCGCCCGCGGGATCGACGCGCAGGAGAAGGGCGCCGCGGTCGTTGACATGTCCTTTCGAGAGGATGGTCGTCCAGCCCGATTCCGACAGGCGGTCGAACTGCACGCGGCAGGCATAGGCGACGCCGGGCGCAAGGTCGTAGGCGGGGTCGTCGTTCGTGGAGCCGGCGTTTCCGCCGAGCGCGAGCACGGACCGCGCCCCGTCCGCCGCGAACGCGGGCGGCGCGGTGAAGTGCATCGGGCAGCCTCCGTGCGCCTCGGCGGGCGTGCCGTCGAACGTCCACCGCCGCTGCAGGCCTGCGGCCTGCGTGGAAAGCCCCTGCGCGCAGCACAGCGCGAAGAGGAAGCCTGTGAGAATTCCGTTTTTCATGCCTCCAGTATAGCAGATTGGACAACGGGCGGGGGAGGTGGTAGAATGGCGTCCGAAAGGAATGAACCGATGAACCGTGCCTGTCTGCTCCTGGGCTGTGCCCTGCTGTCCCTGCTCCCCGCGTCCGCCGCGAAGCGCGCGGAATTCCGCATCCGCGACCCGTTCGTGCTGGTCGACAACGGAACCTACTATCTCTACGAGTCGAAGCCGTGGTTCGGCGGGAAGGACGTCTGCGTGCGCACGAGCACGGACCTCGAGAACTGGTCCGAGAAGTCCGTCGTGATGCAGGTCCCCGAAGGCGTGCCGTGCACCGCGGTGTGGGCGCCGGAGGTCCACCGCTTCAACGGCCGCTACTACCTCTTCGTCACGTTGACGGAGGAGAAGGGGTCCCGCCCGATCGCGAAGATGGGTCCGCTGGCCGCCGAGAAGAACCTCACGCCGCGCGGCACCTGGGGCTTCGTGGCCGATTCGCCCACGGGCCCGTTCAAGGCGCTGAAGCGGGGCCCCGTCCCGCCGGCCGACCTGATGACGCTCGACGGCACGCTGTACGTCGAGGACGGGAAGCCGTGGATGGTCTTCTGCCACGAGTGGTGCCAGATGGGCAACGGCACGATGGAGTGCGCGCCGCTTACGGCCGACCTCTCCGCCTTCGCGTCCGCGCCCACGCGCCTCTTCGACGCCGAGGGCGCGCTGCCCGGCGCGGGCCGCGTCACGGACGGCTGCTTCCTCTACCGTTCCGAGAAGTCCGGCGCGCTCTACATGATCTGGTCCAACATGGTCAAGGACCACGGCTACTGCGTGCTCGTGCGCCGCTCCGACTCCGGCCGCCTGGCCGGTCCCTGGAGCAAGGACGAGATCCTCTACGGACAGAATGGCGGCCACGGCATGATCTTCCGCGACCTGCAGGGGAAGCTCCGCCTCACCCTGCACCAGCCGAACAAGGGCGAGCTCGAGCGCATGGTGCTCTTCGAGCTCGAGGACGACGGACGGAATCTCCGCGTCAAGTGACCTTTCCCCCAGACATTCCGTTCTTCACGGACGTCGACCGCGTCGCGAAGGCGATCCACCGCCTCTACTCCCCGACGATGGTCGCCGAGATCCAGGCTGCGCTGGCCGACTGACGGTCCCGTTGACAGTCGACCTCCCCGAATCCCCGCACCGGCCGCGCCGGCGCGGGGATTTCCTTTTCACGCGTTGTTGACAATCTGTCGGAATCTTCGAGGAAAATCCGTGAACCTTTCCGCCTAGACTGGGGGCGGAGGTTTACCAGATGAGATTCCGACTTCTTGCCCAGACCCTGCTGTCCGCGGGCGCCGCCCTGGCGTCGCCGTTCGCGCAGCTCCCCTCTTCGTCCTTCCCGGACACCGAGGTCTCCACCAACGTCCCGTTCCTCTTCCGCCGGGACCATGCGGGGCGCTTCAACTTCGCGCTCGACTTCAACGCGACGCCGTCCAACAACGTCGAGGTCGCGTTCGGGTCCGACCTGGATGCGGACGGCGTGCTGCAACCCCGGGAGACCGCGCTGTCGTTTGCCTGGGACTGCGGCCAGTGGATTCTCGGCCGCGGCCCCGCGGACCCCGTCCTCGTCTCCCCGTCCGCGACGAACGACGTCCGCAAGTCCGTCGCGTGGTCGCTGCGGCTCTTCCGCGGCGCGACGCCGAGACGGCTCGCCTTGTCGGAGAACGGCCGTCCCCTTTTCCCGGAACTGGCGCTGGAGCCGCCCGCCGGCCTGTTCTGCGGGGACTGGAATCTGGTGCGCGTCACCGCGCGCGGCGTCGACGCGCCCGAGGAAAGCCTTTCGGTCGTGGTCCAGTCCGATTCCTTCATCTTCCGTCTGAGGTAGTCCGCCATGTTCACCGTCCTGCTGCCGAAGCTGCTCGGCCCGCTGCTTGTCGTCCTCTTCCTTCTCCTGCCGGCCGTGTGGCTGCATGAACGCGGGCTTCTCCCCGGCCGCGTCCTGCTGGGACGCTTCCGCCGCCTCGCGCGCTTCGCCCAGGTCTTCGCCGCCGTGTTCGTGGTCGGCCTCGTCGTGCATGGCAGCACGAAGAACAGCGGCACGAACGGCCCCGCGCCACGGGTGCAGGCCCCGGTGCGGTCCGGCCCGGACGCCTCCGCTTCCGGCCGTCTCTCGGACGAACAGCTGGCCGCGGGCTTCGTGCTGCGCCGGGCGGTCACGGACGCGGCACCCGACTTCGCCCCGCCGCCGTCCGCCGTCGTGCACGGGCCCTGGCTGCTGCGGGGCGCGCACGAGGACCGGTTCACGGTGGTTTCGGACGCGGACCATCCCTGGGCGTTTCCGTTCGGGACGGGCGTTGTCCGCCGCGCCACCGTCTGCGCGCAGGGCGTCGTGGAGCTGGACGGCGGCGCGGGGACGCTCGTGCCGCTGGGCGCGTCCCTGGGCATCCTGCCCCGGGCCAATCACGGGCTGCTGCCCACGGGATGCGCGCCCAGCCGCTTCTGGCACGCCGCGACGCCGGAGGGCGGCCTGCTGCTGACCTGGCAGAACGCCGCGCTCGCGCGCACGGCCGCCGCGCCGATTTCGGTGCAGGTGGAGCTGAAGCCGTCCGGCGCGTTCGTCTACCGCTACCGCCTCCCGAGCGTGCCGGATTCGCTGTACGGCGACCACCTGCTCGTCGGCGCCTGGAACGGGGCGCACGGGGAGTCGCTGTCGGACAACGTGCCGGGCTTCTCCTATGCGGACTTCCTCGCGTGCGCGGGATCGTGCCTGGCGCTCGAATGGCATCCGCTCGATCCCCGGGACGCCGTGACGGAGGACCGCGACGGCGACGGACTCTCGACCTACGACGAGCTGTTCGTCCAGGACACGGATCCCGGCCGCTTCGACACGGATGGCGACGGGATGGGCGACGGCGAGGAGGTCGTCCGCGGGCTGGATGCCCGGTCGCGCGATTCCGACGGCGACGGACTCGTGGACGGGGCGGACCCGGATCCCCTGGTCTCGACCGATCTCGCGGACGACGACGCCGACCGGCTGCCCGACGCCTGGGAGCGCCACTGGTTCGGCGGGACGAACGTCGTCGACGCGGCGGCCGCGCGCGACGCCACGGGCTTCACGACGGGCTTCAAGCTCGCCACGGGCATGGATCCGGTCCGCGAGCCGTCCGTCGACGTCGTCGTCACCAACAGCGTCGTCGCCTACCGGCTCTGGGACGGCTTCGCGGCGCCGTGGACGGACGCGGCGACGAATCTCGTCTACGAACGCACCGTCGCGTGCGCGCGGCGGAACAGCTGGCAGCAGTACTTCCTGTCGTCCCGTCCGGATGGCGCGGGCGGGTGGACGCTGGATGGACTCGTCCTGGAATGGGAGGACGCGTCGGGGGCGTCCGGACACCTCGCGGCCTCGCCTTTCGCGGACAGCTTCCGCCTCCCCCTCGGGGAGGACGCGACCGGAAACCTGACGTTTCGCCTGCGCGCGACCGCGGGGTTCGTCCAGTCGGG
Organism: Kiritimatiellia bacterium; assembly: GCA_016302985.1. Lineage (GTDB taxonomy): Bacteria > Verrucomicrobiota > Kiritimatiellia > RFP12 > UBA1067 > RUG572. The sequence goes on from JAEDMN010000066.1 coordinate 8,931, forward strand.
GACCCCGGTCTACCTGGTCGCCTACGCGCCGAAGGTGGACGTCCGGGGCGGACAACGGGTGCGGCTCTCGGACGGCACGGAGGCGTCTGTCTTCACGCACGGGTCCGAGTCTCTGATTGAACTTGCGGTGGACCGTTCCCGCCGGCCGTGCCGCGCGGACCTTTCCTCCGACGAGCGAGCCGTCCCCGGGCTGGACGCGATGGGGCTGGGGACCGACTTCGTCTACGAGGGCGACTGCACGGGCGGCCGGATCCGCGCCCTGCGCGCGGGCGTCTTCGAACTGCCGCAGGTGGAACTGGAACCGGCAGGCGTGGCGCGGGCCCGACGTGCCCACGGCCGGTCTGCGGGTTCGGGACGGAAGGTCTACGTGCTGAGCCCGTCGGTCGGCTACAGCGGCTCGACCCATTGCGCGGCGCCTCTCGGCATCCACTGGGAGAATCCCGACCGGGAGGACTTCTCCTACGAATGGGTGGAGCGCTACCCCCTGGACAGTTCGTGCCTGTGGCGGAACTGGTGGCGGGGCAGCCATGTGGGATACGCGTGCACGTGCGAGCTTTCCGCCTCGTCCGGCATCGGGGCCGACCCCGAGGTGACCGTGTCGACGGGGGCGAACGGGAACGCGACGGTCTCGGTCGGCGGGTCCGCGGTGTGGACCGGCCACGCGGCGCACGACCAGGCCTGGACCTGCGACGGCTTCCAGTTCGGCAGCCCCACGCTGCTCAACGACCTCGAGTCCTGCGATACGTGCGAGAGCTCGTGCGAGGACGGAAACTGCGACGGTCTGGAAGGGGACGCCCCGGGGTCGGTGAAGTTCCGCATCCCGCTCGGCGTGCCCGCGAAAAACGTGCTCGCCGGCTTCGTCTACTTCCACCTCGACGCGCCCGCGCGGATCGGGCTGGACACGTTTGAACACCTCTTCCACCCGGACGCGACGAATGCGATCGAGGTCGTGGAGACGGCGACGTCGCGGCGCGTGACCTGCCGCGGCGCGCGCGGGCGGGACCTGCTGCTCGAGACGATTGCGGACGGCGTGCGGATCACCATCGACACGACCGCGACCGGGGCGCTGGAGCACACCTGGGAGATCACGAACCCCGACGGAGACACGGGCCGCTTCCGGTTCCGCAAGATCAGCAGCCAGCGCAACATCATGTCCGACTGGACCTATGCGTGCGAGCCGCAGGCGGACGGCGGCTACGGGTGGTCCGCCTTCGACAACGTCGCGCGGATCGGCCGTCGCTGGGCGCGCGTGGACCGCCTCAACGACCCGGCGGCGCGCAGCGTGGAGGAGACGACGGAGACGTTTGACGAGCAGGACCGTTTCCTCGGGCGCGTGCGGACGGTCTCGGTGCTCGTGGGCGAATGCGGGAACGCCGTGCTGCGCGAAGTCCTGCGCGAGGAAGACACGGGGACGGCGGTCCGCATCAGGACGGCGGACTACTGGCGCGACGACGCGTGGACCGCGCGCAACGGATGCGTCCGCCTCGTGCAGGGTTCCGACACGGCGTGGGCCTATCACGACTGGGACGGAGAGGGCCGCGAGATCCTCCGCGTCGAACAGCTCGACGGGTCGCCCGTTCCGGCGTCCTTCCCGACCGTCGCGACGAATGGCCTGGCGGGACTGGCGCCGGACCTGGTCGCGCGCGTCACGGTCCTGGGCTACGAGCCGCAGCCCGGCGACACGGCCCCGCGCGCAGAGACCATGCGGCCGCGCAGCGAGACGCGCTACGTCGTGCGGAACGGGCAGGCGGTCTGCATCGGGCGGACCTGGAACCGCTACCGGAACGTGTCCGCGTCGGGGCTGCCCTGCGTGCGGCACGAGGTCTGGCGCGCGTCCGGCGCGGCGTCGCGTCCGGGCGACGCGTCCTGCGCCTACTCCAGCCAGACGGTCGTCGAGGACCTCGGAATCGGCGTCTCGACGGTGCTGTCCGGCCAGCTCGTCGAGTCCCTCGACGCCGATGGCGTGCGGACGGCGGTCGATCTCGTCGTGACGAACGGCGTCGTCGTACGGACGACGCGGCGGTACACGGGCGACCGCGTCCATCCCACCTACGAGGTCGAGGAACTCGACGCGACGCACGGCACGCGGCTGCGACGGGCGACATGCCTGACGGAAGGGAATGTGGTGCTGGACGAGGAGGTCTCGTCCTACGACGACAAGAACCGCCTGCGGGCGACGTCCTATTCGGACGGCACGTCGCTCACGAACGCCTACTCGTGCTGCCGCCTGCTCTGGTCCCGCGACCGCGACGGGCGCCGGCGGCTGCGGTCGGGCCGGACGGGCAGCGACCATCTCTACAACGCGGACGAGGAGGTGTGGATGCAGGCCGTGAATCCGGACGGCTACCGCGTGACGCAGCACTTCCTCGACGCGCGGGGGCGCGAGACGAACACCGTCGTCTACGTCGGCACCGTGCCGGGCGAGGCCAACGACTGGACGGCCTCGGAGGGCCGGTGGCAGACGTCCGAGACGAAGTCCTATCCGGATGGCGGCGACGACCACGTCATCGCGCGGGACGCGCGCGGCCGGTTGACCGAGACCTGGACGGTGGCCGACACGAACCGCGTCGAGACGCGCGAATGCGTCTACACCAACGGCCTCTCCGGGTTCGCGTGCCTGACGACGACGACCACGCGGATCCGCAACGGCGGCACCGTGACGCGGCGGGAATGGGACGGGCAGTGGACGGAACGGACCACGGCGGACACGTACGACGCGGACGGACGGCGGGTGACCGTCGAGACCACCGCGTCCTCCGACTACGGCCTCGTCACCAACTCCGTCGCCGTGTCGGACTGGCTGGGCCGGACCGTCCTCTCGACGACGCCGACGCTGGAGACGGCGTACGCGTACGACGGGACCTCGGGGCGGGTGGCGAGCGAGACGACGACGGGCGTCGGCCTCTCCCGCACCACGACGCACCTGTACGACGACCTGGGGCGTGAAACCGGCACGGAGCTGGACGGCGTCGAGACGCGCTCGGAGGAGGCGTACGAGCTGTCGGACGGCGTCTGGTGGAAGGTCGTGCGGCAGGTCGTGCGCGGCGGCGTGACGAACGCGGTGACGGAGACGCGCGAGCAGCTGACGGGGCTCTCGGACGCCTGCCGGGCGCGTCGGATCCGGATCGCGCCGGACGGCGTCGCGACGGAGACGGTCCGTGCCTACGACGCGGCGACGGGACGGGAGACCGAGACGACGGCGGTGTCCGGCCGGCTGCCGTCCACGCGCGTGTCGGTCTGCGGCGTGACGCTGCAGGCGGGATCCGGGGAGGGGACGCGGTTCCTCGTCTACGATGCGCTCGGCCGCGCCGTGCGCGAGGAACGGACGCGCGGCGCGTCGTCGGAACGGCTGCCCGTGAAGGAGCAGGCGTACAACGTCCACGACGACCTCGTCGGGGTCTTCACCTACACGAACGGCGTGGACGGGGTGCACGAAGGGTACGCCTACGACCAGGCCGGGAACCGGATCGCCGCGACGAACGCGCTCGGCGCGGTGACGACGTCGGTCTACGACGTCCTCGGGCGCCTCGTCGAGGAGGCGGGCGCGACGTATCCGGTGCGCTACGCCTACGACACGGCGGGACGGCGCACGGAGATGTCCACGACGCGGGACGGCGTGAGCTGGGACGCGACGCGGTGGACCTACGACCCGGCGACGGGATGGTGCCGGACGAAGACGTATGCGGACGGGACGGCGGTCCACTACGCGTACACGCCGGACGGACGGCTCCTGCAGACGCGCCAGCCCTCGTTCAAGGTGCGGGGGTGCGTCTACGACGCGCGGCGCAACCTGGTCTGCCGGACGGTCGCGGACGGGGCGCACGAGGCCGTGTTCCGCTACGACGCGTTCGGGCGGGTGACGTGCGAATCCAACCTCGGCGCGCGGGTCGTCTACGCGTACGGTCCGAACGGCGCCGTCACGAACGAGACGACGACCGTCGGCGGGGCGACGCATGTCTTCGTCCGGACGCTCGACGCGTACGGACGCGTGTCCGGCCGCGGCTTCGCGGACGAGGCGCCGCAGACGGTCGCGTACACGCCGGCGGGGCGGATCGGGTGCGTGGCGACGCCGCAGGCCACCGCGACCTACGCCTACGACGTCGACGGGAACGAGACCGGCTGCACGCTGGCGCTGGCGAGCGGGACCGTGTTCACGCGGACGGTCCGGCGCGACGTGTTCCGTCCCGAGCTCGTGACGGCGGTCACCAACTGCGTGGACGGCGTCCCGGTGGGCGGCTTCGCCTACGGCCACGACGCGTGCGCGCGGACCGTGCGCCGGAACGCGGACGTCTTCGGCTACAATGCGCGCGGCGAGGTGACGGCGGCGACGGTCGCCGGCGTCGCGGACGCGTATGCGTACGACGGCATCGGCAACCGGACCGCCGGAAGCGGATGCACCTACACGGCCAACGCGCTCAACCAGTACCTGTCCATCGCGGGGGCCGGGGCGGCGCTTGCGCCGGCCTACACCGTGGATGGCGAACTGGCGGCGCAGGGCGCGTGGACGTATGCCTACGATGCGTGCGGTCGGCTCGCGGCGGCGTCCTCGAACGGCGTCGAGGTGCTGCGCAACGCGTACGACGCGCAGGGACGCCGGGTGCGCGTGGAGACGGCGTCCGCGACGCGCACCTTCGTCTACGACGGATGGAACCCGGTGCGGGAGGAGGTCGCGTGGACGAATGGCGTGACGGACGTGGTCCGCTATTTCTGGGGTCGCGACCTCTCGGGCGGGCTTGAGGGCGCCGGGGGCGTGGGCGGACTCCTGTACCTGACGGTCAACGGCACCGTGTACGTACCGCTCTACGACGCGAACGGCCACGTCGTCGCGTACCATGACGCGTCCGGCGCCGTCGTGGCGGCGTACGCCTACGACGCCTTCGGCCGCACGGTCTCCGAGACGGGGCCGCTCGCGGACCTGTTCCGGATTCGCTATTCGACGAAGTACCGGGACGCGGAGACGGGGCTCTACGCCTACGGCCACCGCTTCTACGATCCCGTCCACGCGCGCTGGCTCACCCGCGACCCGATCGAGGAGCAGGGCGGCCTCAACCTCTACGCCTTCTGCGGAAACGACGGGGTGAA
>JAEDMN010000067.1 GCA_016302985.1 Kiritimatiellia bacterium
GCATCCGTACGAGCCGCACTGGCTGCGCCACTACGTCGGCACGCTCACGAACGTGCGCCCGCCAGACTCCTGCGACTACTACCACGCGTGAGTGTGCTATAATCTCCTTGCCGCCGGAGTGGCGAAATGGCAGACGCAGGGGACTTAAAATCCCTTGCCTGGTATCAGGCGTGCGGGTTCGACTCCCGCCTCCGGCACCCACGTGTCCCCGGGCTGGGCGCGGGCGCCTCGTTCCCCTGTCGCCCGGCCGCGAACCTTTACCGAAACTTGACAGAACGCTGTCCGCGGGGTGACACGGGCATTCGGGAAACCTGGTATCCTTTCCTCCGGGTGCGGCCAAAGGTGGTTGCGTCATCGCACAGGAAATGAGATAATATCCCGAATGGCAAAACAAGTGACAGTACTGGGACTCGCGGGGAGCGTCCTGCGGGGCGTCCGGCTGGATGAAGCCGGCGAGGCGCTTGTCCGTGGTGCGGAGGAGGCCTGGCCGCTCGTCGAGGCGCCGGCGGAGGGGGATGCGGACGGTGCCGGCGAAGCCGAGCCTGCGGAGGCCGACGCCACGGCGGAGGTCGTCGTGGAGGACCGTCCGCTCGTGCGCGCCTTCAGGTCCGCCGCCACCGCGTTCGGCACGCGCGAGTTCGTGCTGTCCGTCCCGCTTTCCCGCCTGCTCGTGAAGGCGGTGCGCCTGCCCGCCGAGGCGCGGGACGACCTGCTGGGCGCGGCCCAGCTCGAGCTTGACGGCATCTCGCCGTTCCCAGACGAGGCCCTGACGCCCGGCGTCGAGGTCGTCGCCGAGACCGACACGGAGATCTTCGCCGTCTTCGCGGCGCTTCCCGCCGCCCCGTCCGAGGACATCAGCGAGGCCCTGGCGTCCGCGAAGGTGCACGTGACGCGCACCGACGCGACGGCGCTCGGGTGGCTGCGCGGGCTCTGGCCGCAGATCTGCGAGAAGGCGGGCGTCGTGCGGCGCCTCGTGCTGCTGTTCCTGGACGGCGAGTGGGACCTCGCCCTGCTCGAGAACGACGCGCCCGTCTACCTCCGCGGACTTGGGGTGGCCGGCACGCCCGAGGAACTGGGCCGCGAAGTCATGCTCAGCCTGCTGCAGCACGAGGGCGACGGCCTGGGCGAGGTCGTCGTCTGCTCGCAGGACGAGGTGGAGGCCGCCGTGCTCGCGCGGCTCTCCGCGTTCGCGCCGGTGCGTCCGGTGCGCGTCGAGGACGATTTCGCCGGCGTCGAGGGCAACGCCCGCCGGACGCAGGAGGGGATGGCGCTGGACGTCACCCCCGAGGCCTGGCGCGAGGCCCGCGCCGAATCGCGCTTCCGCCGGAAAATGATGGCGTGCCTGGGCGTCGCGCTGGGCGTCTGGGCGCTGCTGGCCGGCTGCCTCTTCGGCGTCGACGTCGTCTACGGCATGATGGCGGACCACCAGAAGAAACTGCAGGGCGAGAAGAAGCACAGGGCCGCGCTGACGTTCGTGACCGACATGACCAACCGCGTGGCGCTGATCGAACGGTACGCGGACCAGTCGCGCGGCGCGCTCGAGGTCCTGCGCGTGGTCTCCGCGGCCCTGCCGTCGTCCGAGGAGACGGCGTTGCGCTCGTTCTCGTACCGGCGCGGCGAGTCCGTGCGGCTCGACGGCTTCGCCGGCGAGCGGGACGACATCCTGTCGTTCACGGAACGGCTCGAGGCCGCTTCGTTCGACGAGGGGTCCGAGGACGCCGAACCGCTGTTCCCGAAGGTCAAGGAGACAGGCGGAGGCGGCAAGCAGAAGCGCGGCTACCGCTTCGCGTACGACTGCCGTTTCGAGGATGATGAAGAGGGTGCGCCCCGGAAGGGCCGTGGAAAATGAGCATGTCCAACCTTTCCCGTCGCGACCGCGCGGTGCTGGCGGCAGTCGGCGTCGTCGCCCTCTACGGTCTCCTGGTGCTCCTGTTCTTCACGGGGCGGCGCGAGGCCTGGGATCGGGCGAGCAGGAAATACGCCGCCGAGGTGAGGAAGCTGGAGGCGCAGAACCGGCTGATCGCCGAGACCGCGAAGTGGACGGAACGCGACGCCTCGTCGCGCCTCCAGATGCCCGAGGTCGAGGACGGCGCCTCCACGAACGTCCGCTGGCAGCGCATCCATGCCGACCTGGCGAAGAACTTCCACGTCGTGCTGAAGACGGTGGTGGCGCGCGAGGAGGAGGAGCACGGCGGCGTCTGGGAGCTGCCGATCGACGTCTCGTACGAGGCCTCGCTCGAGCGCCTGGTCGAGTTCCTCCACGCGCTGGGACAGGCCGAAGGGGCCATGTTCGACGTGCGCGAACTTGAAATCCAGGTCCAGAACAACGGTTTTCTGCGCGGTCGCTACGTGCTGACCTGCGCGTACATGAAGAAGGAATCTTGATATGAAGAACATCCTCGTCAGGGCCGCGGCCTTCGCGCTCGCGCTTCTCGCCGCCGGGACGGCCTCCGCCCAGATGCAGCAGGGTCGTCCCGGCCTGCTGGGCCGCCGCCCCGGGCTCAACAACCCGGGCGCCCGTCCCGGCCTCAACGGCAACGCGCCGGGACGCGCCGGACTCAACCGCGGCGCGAACCCCGCGGCCGAGCAGGGCCAGAACGGAGGGGGCGGCGAAACCGGCGATTCGATCCATGAGCGGCTCGAGAACGCCGAGGTGGGCACGAACGGCGTGTACAAGCTTGGCGGGTGGCGGGACGCCCCGATCGAGCTGCTGCTGCAGTCCTACGCCAAGATGTCGGGCAAGATCCTGCTGCCGTCCCCGAACCTGCCCAAGGCGCAGATCAGCTTCGAGGGCACGTTCGACCGCGAGCTCACCCGCGAGGAGTACCTCGAAGCCATCGAGGTCACCCTGACGATGCACGGCATCGTCATCGAGCCGTTCGACGACATCTTCATCCGCGCCTTCGACCGCAAGTCGGTGCGCACCCAGGGCATCCGCACGTCGATGGAGCTGCCCGCGACGAACGCCGTGCCGGAGAAGGGCCGGGTGGTCAGCCAGCTGATCCGCCTGCAGCACATGGACGCCAAGGAGGCGCAGGAGGCGATCGAGGGCTTCAAGGACCCGAACGGACTCTTCCAGGTCTTCCAGCGCAACAACACGATCCTCGTCACGGACACGCAGGAGAACATCAACCGCATGCTCGAGGTCATTCGCGAGCTCGACGTCGCGAACCCCGTGCTGGAGGACGTCTTCGTGCGCCAGATCCAGTTCGCCCTCGCGACGGACATCAAGACGGCGCTCGAGACGATCGTGACGGAGTCGCAGAAGGAGACCCAGGCGGCCTCCGGCGGGACGAAGGCCTCCGGCGCGCCCGGTTTCGCCTCGGCGCGTCCGCAGCCCGCGGTGCAGCCCCCGCGCCTGCTGCTGAACCGCCCCGGCCAGCAGCAGCCCCCGCCCGCTCCGACGCCGAACGCGACGATGCTCGCGCAGGTCTCGGACGCGGACCGCGGCATGATCCGCGGCAAGGTGCTCATCCTCGCCGACGAACGCTCGAACAAGCTGATCGTCATCACGTCGAAGGCGAACATGGACTTCTTCGACAAGGTCATCGAGACGCTCGACGTCGAGACGACGCCGGAGGTCCAGGTCGAGGTGATCCGCCTCAAGTACGCGGAGGCCGACAAGGTCGCGTCGATGCTGAACGACCTCATCGGCAACGGCAGCTCCTCATCCCAGTCCAAGAACAACCAGAACCAGAACACGCAGCGCGGCAACCAGGGCAACCGCAACCTCACGCAGCAGGCCGGCAACCGCCCCGCCGCGAACACGTCGGCGTCCCGCGCGCAGACGGCCAACCCGACGTTCTCGCAGCGTGCGTCCTCCTCGCTCGGCGAGCTGAGCAAGGACAACATCAAGATCCTCGCCGACGAGCGCATCAACGGCATCATCGTCATGGCCCGCAAGGCGGACATGCGCGCCGTCAAGGAAGTCATCGAGGACATGGACGTCAAGCTCTCCCAGGTGCTCATCGAGACGGTGATCATCGAAGTCACGCTCGGCGACGGTCTGAACACCGGCATCGACTGGGTCCAGCGCGGGCGTCAGCACGTCCAGGTGCAGAAAACGGGTTCCTTCGGCGAACCTCTGTTCTATGCCAAGGACCAGGATGGGAATTTGCTGAACGAGCTCGTTCCCGCAGGATGGGAGCAAGTGCGCCAGGGGGCAGATGGCAATTCTTACACCTACAAAGCTAGCGACGTCAAGGCGATGACCGACACCTTGGTTCGCGACGGGCTCCTGAACCACAACAACTACATGCTGGGCGGTGGCGGCGGCATGGGGGCGAGCATGCTGGGCAATCTCGTCTTGGCGAACGTGACGAACGAGGTCGTCAGTCCGATTGGCAGCGGCGTCAACTACCTGCTGAAGAGCGACAAGCTGAACCTGGCGGCCGTCATCCAGGCCACGAAGGACGACGCGCATGCGAAGTACATCGCCTCCCCGATCGTCATGACGGTCGACAACCAGGAGGCCATCGTCGAGGCGACGTCCGCCCGCCAGTTCCTCACCGGTTGGCAGGCCGTGTCCTCCGCGTACTCCGGCAGCGGCATGCCGTCACCGACCTACACGTCGAAGGACATCGGCATCAAGCTGACGATGACGCCGAAGATCAATCCGAACGGCACGATCATGCTGGAAATCAAGGAGGAGTATTCGCAGGTGAGCGAGAAGCAGTCGATGCTGACGCCGGTTGGACAGTCCTACACGACGTCGCAGATCGACGTGCCGGCGACGCGTACGATGGAGTCCGACGTCGTGCTGGAGAACCGCCAGACCGTCGTGCTGGGCGGCCTCGTCGAAACCTCGACCTCCGAGTCCGAAACGGGCATCCCGATCCTCAAGGACATTCCCTGGATCGGGAAGTGGCTCTTCGGCAAGGTCGAGCAGACCGAGGCCCGCAAGGAGCTGCTCGTGTTCCTGACGCCGTACGTGCTGGACGACGCCGACGCCGCGCAGGCCGAGGCCATCCGCCGCAAGAAGGTGCTCAGCGACCCGCGTCCGTGGGAGGACAACGGCTGGTCGCTCAGCGCGGTCGCCGATCCGGTCTCCAAGAAGGAGCAGCTGCGCCGTCTGACCGAGGAATGGGAGCGCCAGGAGCAGGAGCGCCGCACGGCGAAGGCGATCGAGGAGGCGAAGGAGAAGCAGGCCCGGAAGCTCGCCGAGATGGACGAGGCGGAACGCAAGGAATGGGCCCTGCGCCACCAGAAGGAGATCCGCGAGGAGCAGGAGCGCTTCGAAGCCGAGCAGAAGGACCTGCGCAAGATCATCGACCAGATCCGCGAGAAGTCCGAGCAGGCTTCGTCCGGGGCGTCCGCCCCGGCGGCCGAACCCGGCAGCGGGACCGCGACCCCGTGACCGTGGCGCAGGCGTTTAAACCCAAGGAGGAGTAGAAGATGAACATGACACGTTTCGCTCTCGTCGCCGGCCTGGTGCTCACGGCCTGTCTGGCGTCCGCCCAGGGCCTCCCCGTCCCGGCCCCCCGTCCGGCCCGCGCGCCCGGAGGTCCGGCGGCCCATGGCCGCGGCCCGTCGCACGTCCGGGGCGGACGGGCCCCGCAGCGCACCCGCGAGAACCTGTCGCGCGAGGACCAGCGTCTGCTCGAGAGGCTGGAGAACAGCCCCGACTTCCGCGAGCTGCAGCGCCTGTTCCCGATGGCCTCGGCCTCCCGGAGCGTCGACGTCCGCCAGGCGCTGGTGTCCGAACTCGAGTCCCAGGGCGAGCACGGCGTGAACATGCTGGCGGCGCTGATCGGGGACCGTGACGCCGACGTCGCGGATGCGGCGTACATGGCCTGGAGCTCGGCGGTGCAGGACATGAAGCCGCGTCGCCGCGCGGAGGCCATCGTCGAGGCCGCCTCCATGCTGAGCGGCCGCATGCAGGCTCCGGCCGGCGTCGCGCCCCAGCCTCCGGTGCCGGTTCCGGTCCAGGTCCGCTAGCCCGCGTCGGGACGTTCGATGCGGCCGATCGTCGTCAGGAGCGCCGATGCGGGGGAGATCGCCCGCCTCTGGAAGCAGGTGCGGAAGGTCCGTTGGCTGCGCCGGGGCGAGGAGGTCCTGCTGGACGTCTCGCGTCTGACCGTCGCGACGGCCGCGTTCGAGGCGTTCTTCCTCGCGCTCGACCGGCAGGCAACCGCGCGGGAAGTGACCCTCCGCGCGGTGGATCCCGCCGGAATCCTCGAGTCCATCCGCGCGCGCTACGACTTCGCCTCCTACCGGCTGGCCCCCGCCGCGCGCAGGGGGCACCGGTCGTTCCTGGTCTTCGTCGGGGAGTCGGCCGCCACATGCGGAAGCTCCCTGCGCGGCCATCTCGCGTTTCTCGGGGAGACGGTCGTCACGGCGCTCGGCATGCTCGTGCACCCGCGCCGGTTCCGTTTCGGGGACGCGCTGCTGGCCTTTGAACGGGCCGGGTTCGACGGTCTGCTGATCACCTCCCTGATCGGGTTCCTGCTGGGGCTCATCCTCGCGTTCGAGTCCGCGGCTTCGCTGCGGATGTTCGGCGTGGAGGTGTATGTCGCGGACCTCATCGCGATCGGCCTGTTCCGCGAGCTCGGGCCGCTCGTCACGGCGATCATCCTCGCCGGCCGGTCCGGCAGCGCCTTCGCGGCCGAGATCGGCACGATGAAGGTGGACGAGGAGCTCGACGCGCTGACCACGTTCGGGCTGCCGCCCGTGCGCTTCCTCGTGCTGCCGCGCGTGGTCGCGGCCGCCGCCGCGATGCCGGTCTTGACCATCTTCTCCGAACTCGCCGGGCTCCTGGGCGGGGCCATCGTGCTGCAGCTGATGAACGTTCCCGCGGTCGTCTTCTGGAAGCACGTGACCGCCGCCTCGACGCTCTTCACCATCTCGCTGGGGCTCGGAAAGTCCGTGCTGTTCGGCTTCCTCGTGGGCCTGATCGGCTGCGCGTGCGGCATGCGCACGCGGAACACGGCGGACGGCGTCGGCGTCGCGGCCACGAACGCGGTGGTGGGCGGGATCGTCGCGATCGCCGTGACGGACGGGCTGCTCGCCGTGGTCTGCTACCTGCTCAATGTCTAGCCGGAGGACGTCGTGAAGGAAGCCGCAAACGCCATCGAAGTCGAGCATCTGGACGCGGGCTATCCCGGCGTCACCGTGCTGCGCGACGTGAACTTCACCGTGCGGAAGGGGGAGGTCTTCGCGCTGCTGGGCGGCTCGGGGTGCGGCAAGTCCACGCTGATGAAGCACCTCATCGGGCTGAATCCCGCGCGCGCCGGCACGATCCGGGTGGGAGGACTGGAGATGACGCCGGCCAACCGCGCGCGGATCCTCCGCAAGATCGGCGTCATGTACCAGAGCGGCGCGCTGTTCGGTTCGATGAGCGTGCTGGAGAACGTCATGCTCCCGCTGGAGGAGTTCACGCGCCTGCCGGCGCAGGCCCGGCGGCTGCTCGCGTTGATGCAGCTCGAGCTCGTGGGACTGAAGGACGCGGCGGACAAGATGCCGTCGGACATCTCGGGCGGCATGAAGAAGCGCGTGGCGATCGCCCGCGCGATGGCGCTCGAACCGGAGATCCTCTTCCTCGACGAGCCCAGCGCGGGCCTCGATCCCGTGACGTCGTCGGCGCTCGACGACCTCATCCTGCGCCTGCGCGACACGCGCGGCGTGAGCTTCGTGGTGGTGACCCACGAGCTGCCCAGCATCTTCAAGATCGCGGACCGCTGCGCGATGTTCGACCGCGCGCGCCAGGCGATGGTCGCGCTCGGGCGGCCGTGCGAGCTGCGCGACGGGTCGGACGACCCGTTCGTCCGCCGTTTCTTCAACCGCGGGGAGGAGGCGCCGGCGCAGCCTCCCTCTAATCCGGAATCCGGGGTGAGCCATGGCGAATGACAACCAGGCCAGCTATGCCAAGATCGGCTTCTTCATCGTCGTCGGGGTCGCGCTGATCGCCGCGACGCTCGTCCGCCTGGGCGGGGCGGACGCCGCGAACAACGAGTTCCTGGCGGAGACGTATTTCACCGACTCCGTTTCGGGTCTCGACGTCGGCAGCGCGGTCAACCTGCGCGGGGTCCGCGTCGGCGTCGTGAAGGCGATCTCCTTCGCGGGCGCCGTCTATCCGGACCTCCAGCGGGACGACCGGCAGAAGATCCTCGTGACGCTGGCGCTCGACAAACGCCAGTTCTGCCGCAAGGGCAGGCCCGACACGCCCCGGCAGATCCTTGACGACATGCTGAAGGCGACCGACGAGCGCCAGGGCCTGCACGCCACCGTGTCGGCTTCCGGCGTGACCGGCCTGTCCCACATCGAACTCAACTTCCCGAAATCGAAGATTCCGGACGAGAAGCCCGGCTGGCGCTCGGACAACGCGGTCATCCCGCCGGCGCCCTCGATCCTGCAGAACGTGGAGGATTCGGCGCGGCACATCCTGGCGCAGCTGGACCAGATCGACCTGGTCGCCGCCTGGACGAACATCCTCGACGTGACGCGCAACGCCAGCGCCGCGCTGGGGAACCTCAACGCGACGCTGTCGTCGGAGCAGGGCGGCATTTCCGAGATCGTCGGGAACATACGCGACGCCTCGTCCTCGCTCCGCGAGTTCGCGGACCAGATCAAGAACAACCCGTCCTCGGTCCTGCGCGCCTATACGCCCGACCGCCTCGAGGAGACGCGGTGACGCCGCGTCCGCATTCCAAGGAGAATCCATGAAGAACCTGTTGCTGATCGCCTGCGCGCTGGGCTCGGCCGCCCTGTGCGCGGAGACGTTCACGATCGAGAAGGGCGATGCGCGCCCGTTCCGCGTCCACGGGAGCCCGGACGAGACGCCTGCGACGAAGGCGATGTTCCGCGAGCTCGCCGCGGAGGTGAAGCGCGTGACCGGCGTCGCCGTCGAGGTGCTGAGCTACGCGCCCGCGTTCGCGGGCGACTTCTACGTCTCCACGCAGCCGTGGGACGCGAAGGGGGCCTGGACGGTCGGCAACCGAAACGGGGTGATGGGGATCCACGGGGCCGACGTGAAGGCGACGGAGGCCGCGCTGCGGCACTTCATCGACACGTACCTGAAACCGGTCCCCGCCGAGGCGGGCCGGTTCGCCTGGACGGACCTCCGGGACACGAAGGGGCCGCAGTGGGCGGACGTCCGCGAGAAGTCCGTCGAGGCGGTCCGCGCGAAGCGGGCGAAGGAGAACGCCCCCGAGTGGGAGAACGAGCTCGTCAACTACGTCAACGTCGAGCCGGCGCGCGCCTACTCCTTCCCGCTTGCGTCCGTCGAGGCGGCGCTCACGCCCGAACTGCCCGAGACGCCGTACGTGAAGTCCCTGGACGGGACGTGGCGCTACAACTGGTGCGGCGCGCCGGACCAGCGTCCGCGCGACTTCTGGAAGACGGACTTCGACGACGCGGGCTGGTACGACATCGAGGTGCCGAGCTGCGTCGAGATGAAGGGCTTCGGCGTGCCGCAGTACTCCAACATCAAGTATCCGCACCCGCACACGCCGCCGTACACCGACCGCAACTACAACCCCGTCTCCTCCTACCGCACCACGTTCACCGTGCCGGAGGGCTGGAAGGGACGGACCGTCTTCCTGCGCTTCGAGGGCGTGTACAGCGCCTACTACGTCTGGGTGAACGGACGGAAGGTCGGCTTCAGCGAGGACAGCTGCACGGCGCACGAGTTCAACGTCACGAAGTACCTGCGCCCGGGCGACAACCAGCTCGCCGTCGAGGTCTACCGGTGGAGCGACGGGGCGTATCTCGAGGACCAGGACTTCTTCCGCTACTCGGGCATCTACCGCAGCGTGATGCTGTTCTCGACGCCCGCGGTCGAGATCCGCGACTTCTTCTTCAAGTACGACCTGGCGCCCGACTTCGGGTCCGCGAAGGTCGACCTCTCCGTCGAGCTGCGCGGCGGGGAGGCCCCCGTTTCGGCCGAACTCTACGACGCCGATTTCCGCAAGGTCGCCGATTTCCCGGCGTTCGCGGGCGGGCATGCGGCGCTCGAGCTGGCGAAGCCGCGCCTCTGGTCCGCCGAAGACCCGTACCTCTACACGCTCGTCATGAGGTCCGGCAACGGCGGCGACATCCGCGCGGCGAAGGTCGGCTTCATGAAGACGGAGCTGATGCCGGACGGTTCGCTGCACGTGAACGGGAAACCGGTGAAGTTCAAGGGCGTCAACCGCCACGACGCGTCGCCCGTGAACGGCCGCGCGGTCACCCGCGCGGAGATGCTGCGCGACGTGCTGCTCATGAAGCGGTACAACATCGACACGGTGCGCACCGCCCACTACCCGAACGACCCGTACTTCTACCATCTGTGCTCCCGCTACGGCCTCTACGTGCAGGCCGAGGCGAATGTCGAGAGCCACGGCATGGGCTACGGCGTGAAGTGCCTCGCCTCGCCGCCGAGCTGGACGCAGGCGCACGTCGACCGCTGCCGCGACATGGTGGTGAACTGGCGGAACCTGCCGTGCGTGTTCAGTTGGAGCTGGGGCAACGAGGCGGGGCAGGGGCCGTCCTTCGACATCGTCGACGCCGCGTGCCGCGCGGTGGACGCGACGCGGCCGACCTGCTACCGTCAGGACTGCGAGCGCTTCGCGATCGACGGTCCCGGCTACCCGACCGTCGAGAAGGTCGTCGGTCGCGGCCGCCGCGCGAAGTGCAGCTTCTTCTTCGAGTACGCGCACTGCATGGGCAACGCCCTCGGCAACTTCCAGGAGTACTGGGACGCGTTCTACGCGTCGCCCTCGCTGACGGGCGGCTGCATCTGGGACTGGGTCGACCAGGCCGTGTGGGTGGAGACGGACCGCATCGGCCCGGACGGGAGGCGCCAGCGCTACCTGGCCTACGGCGGCGACCACGACGAGCAGCCGAACGACGGCAACTTCTGCGCGAACGGGATCATCGACGCGGAGCGCAACGTCACGCCGAAGCTCGAGGAGGTGAAGCACGTGCACCGCAACCTCGTCGTCACGGGCACGCCCGGCGGCGCGGCGGAGCTGTGGAACCGCTTCTCGTTCACGTCCTCGGACGCCTTCGCGGCCGACTACGAGCTGCTGGAGGACGGCGCGAAGATCGCCGCGGGGCCGCTCGACCTGCCGTCCGTGCCGCCGCTCGCGCGCCGGCCGGTCGCGCTGCCGCTGCCCGCGTTCGCCGCGAAGCCGGGCGCGGACTACCGCTACAACGTCTCCTTCCGCCTGAAGGCCGATGCGTCCTGGGCGCCGAAGGGACATGTCGTCGCGCACGACCAGCTGAAGGTCGCCGTCCCGGCGGCGAAGCCCGCGTCCGCGGCGTCCGCGAAGGGCGTGCGCGTCGAGGAGAAGGACGGGACCCTCGTGGTGACGGCCGGACCGACGGTCGCGGTGTTCGGGCGGCGGACGGGCACGCTGGCGAAGCTCGTCATGAACGGGAAGACCGTGCTGGAGGACAGCGTGGACGGCGTCGTGCGCGGCCCGCGGCTCACCTGCATGCGCGCGTTCACGGACAACGACATCTGGCTGCGCAAGGCGCGCTGGGGGAAGCAGAACAACTTCTACGAGTCCGGCCTCTCGCAGCTGCGCTACCACGTGCGCGAGCTGAAGGCCGGGGGCAACGAGGTGCGGAGCGTCGTCGAGGTGAACGGCGCGAAGTCCGCCGGCTTCACGCACACCGCGGTCTACGCGTTCGGCGACGACGGGTCCATGACGGTGCGCAACGGCGTGAAGCCGTACGGTCTGATGCCGCCGGCGCTGCCGCGCCTCGGCCTCTCCCTCATGCTGGACGGGCGCCTCGAGCACATGGCCTGGTACGGGCGGGGGCCGTGGGAGAACTACGTCGACCGCTGCCGCGGCGCGTTCCTGGGCTTCTGGGAGTCGACGGTGACGGACCAGTACGTCGCCTACGTCCGCCCCCAGGACAACGGCTACAAGAGCGGCGTGGTCTGGGCGGCCTTCACGGACGACGCGGGCGACGGCGTGCTCGTGAAGGGGTCCGAACCGCTCTTCGTGCAGGCGCTGCACTACAGCTGCGAGGACCTCGAGTTCGCGCGCCACCGCGACAGGCAGGAGCGGATCTGGAACATGAAGCCGCCGCGCCGCGAGGTGTGCCTGAACCTCGACCTGCGCCAGCTCGGGCTGGGCGGGGCGTCCTGCGGGCCGCGGCCGGAGCCGGAGTACATCTTCCCGATCCAGGAGGAGGCCTGGGCCGTGACGTTCGTCCCCTGCAAGGCGGGCGACGGCCTGGCCGAGCAGGCGCGCGGCGTCTCCGTGCCGTGCGAATCCGCGAAGGGCGGGGACGTGAAGGTGCGGACCGAGAAGGCCGCCCAGGGGGAGGCGCTGCTGTGAAGAAACGGAACGAAGAGGCCCCTGTCTCCATCGGTCTCGTCTCGCTCGGGTGCGCGAAGAACGCCGTCGACCTGCAGGTGATGGCGGGGCATCTGGTCAAGGCCGGCTGCGTGCTCGCGCCGACGTCGGACGAGGCGGACGTGATTCTCGTGAACACGTGCGCGTTCATCGAGTCCGCGCGCGAGGAGGCGGCCGCGGAGATCCTCCGCGCCTGCGAGCTCAAGCGCGCCGGCCGCTGCCGGGCCGTCGTGGTGTCGGGCTGCTTCGCGCAGCGCTACGGCGACCGGATCCGGGAGGCGTTCCCGGACCTCGATGCCATCCTGGGCATCGACGCGCTGGACCGCATCGTCGACGTCGTCCGCGGCGCCGTCGGGGCCGTGACGCCGGCGAAGGCCCGCGCCACCGCGTCCCGGGCCCTGCCGCCGGGCATGCCGTCGCGCGTCTTCGACCCTCCGATGCCGGCGCTCCGCTTCACGGGCCCGGCCTTCGCGTACCTGAAGATCGCGGAGGGATGCGCCCACCGCTGCGCGTACTGCGCGATTCCCGGCATCCGCGGAAACTACCGTTCGCGCAGGCCCGCCGCGATCCTCAAGGAGGCGCGCGAGCTGCTGGCGACGGGCGTACGCGAGCTCAACGTCGTCGCGCAGGATCCGATGCTGTACGGCGTGGACCTGAAGAACACGAACCTCGTGGACCTGCTGAGGCGGCTGGACCGGCTGCCGGGCGAATACTGGATCCGCGTGCTCTACTCCTATCCGAGCGAGATCTCGCCGGCGTTTCTCGACTGGATGAACACGTCCCCGCACGCGGTGAAGTACGTCGACGTGCCGCTGCAGCACACCGACCCCGCGGTGCTGAAGGCCATGGCGCGGGGCGGATGCGTGAAGGCGACGCGCGAGGCGTCGGAGCGCCTGCGCGCGGCCGTGCCGGGCGTGACGCTCCGGACCACGGTCATGACGGGCTTCCCGGGGGAGACGCCGGAGGCGTTCGACCGGCTGCTGGCGGACGTGAAGCGGATGAAGTTCGACCATCTCGGCTGCTTCGCCTTCTCGCCCGAGGAGGGGACGCCCGCCGCGGAGATGGAGGGCCGTCCGGAGGCGAAGGTCGCGCAGGGGCGTGCGCGCAAGGTCATGTCCGCCCAGCGCCGGATCTGGTCCGCCAAGGCGAAGGCCCACCTCGGGCGCGCATTCCGCGCCCTGGTCGTGGCGCCCGGCGTGGCGCGCCTCGAGAGCCAGGCGCCGGACGTGGACGGGGTCGTCTTCCTGAAGAAGCCGCGCGGCCGTGCGCTGCCGGCCGTGGGGAGCTTCTGCACGGTGCGCATCACCGCGGTGGACGAATACGATTTCGAAGGTTTGCCCCTTGCGGACGCCTGAACGGAATGATATAATTATCGGACTTTTGGAGCCCCAAGGTCCGAAGGCATGAAAGTGAGGTGAACAGGCATGGCGATCCAGCTTAAGCTGAAAAAGGGCGAAACCGTTGAACGCGGTCTCAAGCGACTGAAGAAGATCCTCGACAAGGAGGGCATCATCAAGACGCTTCGCGACCAGCGCTACTTCGAGAAGCCCTGCGTGAAGGCGCGGAAGAAATCCGCGCGTGCGCGCATCCGGGCGCGTTCCCGCCGTCGTTCGCAGGAATTCTAATTCCCGGTAGGCTGACATGCCTGCGCAAAGCCCCCGCGGTTCTTCCGCGGGGGCTTTCCTTT
>JAEDMN010000314.1 GCA_016302985.1 Kiritimatiellia bacterium
CCATCTGCGGCCAGTTGCGCGGGTTGACGATCGTCGCGATGATGTTGCCGCCGAAGGCCGGACGGATCTGCTGGAGCACGTTCGTGAAGGACTCCTTCGTCTTCGCGTCCGTGTAGTCGCCGATCTGGAGGTCCGTGCAGTCGGCCGTCAGGCCGCAGCGAAGCGCGGAGGCGACGGCGGGCGCGAGGTCGCGGCCCATGTGCGTCGCGCCGAAGATCACGATCTGCGGGGCGCACTCCTTGATCAGCTCGACCATCGCGTGGCGGTAGGCCTTGCCGCGGAACACCTTCAGCTCGGCGTCCTCGATCAGGTGCACCTTGTCGGCGCCCGCCTCGAAGAGCTTCGCGCAGAGGGGCTCGACGCCCTGGCCGATCAGCACGGCCGCGAGCGGCACGCCGAGACGGTCCGCCAGTTCACGGCCCTTGCCGAGGAGTTCGCGCGGGACGTCGCTCAGCCGGCCTTCTTCCTGCTCCGCGAAGACCCAGACTTCGCCCTTGGTTCTGTCAATAGCCATAAATCCTCCTTAGCCGATCGTGTGGTCCGCGATGAGCTCGCCGACGAGTCCGGCGACGCCCGCGTCGTCCGGCGTGACGTCCTTGTAGTCGCCGCCCTTGAGGACCACGGACACGATGTTGCTGACCTTCGTCGGGGAGCCGGCGAAGCCGCAGCGGTCCGCCTCGGCGCCGATGTCGTCGCAGGTGAGCTGGCCGATCGCCAGGTCGCCCTCGAGCGCAACGCCGCCGTTTTCGCCGGGGGCCATCGCGCGCTTGTACTTCATCACGCGGCGGACGTCCATCGGGCGGAGTTCGCCCAGCTTGTCCGTCACCGTGAAGAGGGCGGGGAGCTTGACGCGGTCCGTCTCGACGCCCGTGCCGATGTCGCGGGTCGCGATGGCGTAGTCGCCGTCCATCTGGATGTCCTGGAGATAGGTGACGGCCGCGAAGTCGAGCTTCTCGGCGATCTGCGGACCCACCTGCGCCGTGTCGCCGTCGATGGCCTGGCGGCCGCAGAAGACGAGGTCCGGCTTCAGGGTGCGGACCGCCTGCGAGAGGATGTAGCTCGTCGCGAGCGTGTCGGAGCCGGCCGCCTTGCGGTCGGTCACGAGATAGGCCTTGTCGGCGCCGCACATCAGCGCCGTGCGGAGGATCGCGCACGCCGCCGGGAGGCCCATCGTCACCACCGTCACGGTGCCGCCGTAGTTCTCCTTGACGCGAAGCGCCGCCTCGAGGGCGTTGCGGTCTTCCGGATTGAAAATGGCGGGAAGCGCGGCGCGGTTGATCGTGCCGTCGGCCTTCATCGCCTCGCCCGTCACCTGCTTGGTGTCAGGGACCTGCTTGATGCAGACGATGCAGTTGTAGCCGCCTTCGCGGCCGAGAGTTTTGGCTTTCATGGCGCATAGTATACCAGATTTTGTGACACATGGGGGCACATGTGTCGCAGGAAAGGAATCCCCGCACTGTCCGCGAGATGTGTTATAATACCCCATCCCTTTCCTAGGAGGATCGAGATGTTCAACAGCAAAGTCTACCATCGCATCGACGCGCTTTCCGGCTCCATCGCCACCCTGCGCGCGGAAGGCGTCAAGTACAACGAGATCGCCGAAGTCCAGTCCCGCGCCGGCACGTCGCTCGCGCAGGTCATCAAGCTGGATGGACCCAACGTGACGATCCAGATCTTCGCCGGAGCCCGTGGCGTGGACACGGACGCGTCCGTGCGCTTCCTCGGCGAGACGATGAAGGTGCCCTTCTCGGACGACCTCCTCGGGCGCGCCTTCACCGGCGCCGGCGTCCCGCGCGACGGCGGCCCCGCGATCACGGACAACCCGAGCCCGATCGGCCAGCCGTCCGTGAACCCGGCCAGGCGCATCATGCCGAACCGCATGGTCCGCACGAACATCCCGATGATCGACCTCTTCAACACGCTCGTCGTCTCCCAGAAGCTGCCGATCTTCGCGCGCGCGGGCGAACCCTACAACGACCTGCTCGCCCGCATCGCCCTCCAGGCGAACTCCGACGTGATCATCATCGGCGGCATGGGCCTCAAGTACGACGAGTACCTGAAGTTCCGCTCCACGCTGGACGAGAACGGCGCCCTCGCGAAGACCGTCATGTTCATGCACACGGCCGCGGACCCGACGGTCGAGTGCATGCTCGTGCCGGACGTCTCCCTCGCGGTCGCCGAGAAGTTCGCCCTCCAGGGCAAGGACGTGCTCGTGCTCCTGACGGACATGACCTCGTTCGCGGACGCGATGAAGGAGATCGCCATCACGATGGAGCAGATCCCCTCGAACCGCGGCTATCCCGGCGACCTCTACTCCCAGCTCGCCTCCCGCTACGAGAAGGCGGTCGACTTCGACGGCGCCGGCTCGATCACGATCCTGGCCGTCACGACGATGCCGGGCGACGACGTCACC
Source organism: Kiritimatiellia bacterium (assembly GCA_016302985.1). Classification (GTDB taxonomy): domain Bacteria; phylum Verrucomicrobiota; class Kiritimatiellia; order RFP12; family UBA1067; genus RUG572. The sequence continues at coordinate 2,414 of JAEDMN010000314.1, forward strand.
CACCCCGTCCCCGACAACACGGGCTACATCACCGAGGGCCAGTTCTATCTCCGCAACGGCCGCATCGAGCCGTTCGGCTCCCTCTCCCGCCTGAAGCAGCAGGTGAACAAGGGCGTCGACCCCGCCAATCCCAACCAGCGCTCCTACCTCATGGACAAGGTCCTCGACAAGGCCGACGCCCAGATCACGGACAAGGAGCTGCTGCGCAAGAGCAACACGACGCGCTACGACCACCGCACGATCATGGACGCCATGATCAAGCTCTACGCCTCCTACAAGGAGACGGTCGAGAAGCAGTCGATGGGCTTCCGCATGAGCGCGTGGGACCAGAAGCTGCTGAAGTATGGCGCGATGTTCGAGAAGGAGATGATGGACCTCTCCGTGAACATCGACGTGGTCGACGCCCTCGACCTGGGCTGGAAGATCCTCGCCGCCTGCTTCAACAAGGACGAGGTCGGCATCCCCTCCAAGTACACCGACGTCTTCTGGCCGAAGGCCTGAGGACGGCCGGCAGGCCTCACCGCGCGAAGCGGACCCCGTGGGACGGCAGCTCGCTGCCGTCCTTCATTCTGTACGGGCGCTCCCCGAAGTTGACCGTGACGCGCACGCCGTTCGCGAACGCGCTCTGCTGCACCAGGCGGTCCGGCG
>JAEDMN010000068.1 GCA_016302985.1 Kiritimatiellia bacterium
GACGCCGACCTTTCCGCTCCGGGGCGCACCGGTCCCCGGTGCGCGCGTGGGCCGCGGCTTGACAGGGCGGGGGGTGGACATGCTACACTGGGCGTAGAAACGAAAGGGTGGTTGCACATGGTGCGCTTTGCGTCTTTTGTCCAGGCTGGTTCTCTCGTGGCGTCGCTTTGTCTGCTGGCGTCGGCCGTGTCGGCCGACGTGCTGTTCCACGACGGCTTCGTCGTGGGGGCGGGCGGCTACACGACGGCTTCGGTCAGCGGCTATGCCGGCGACGCGCTGTCCGGAAAGAGTTCGGCGGCGTCGACGGGCTTTTCGGGGAACTGGCAGGGCGCCTCGGCCACGGTGCGGATGTCGACGGCGGGGCTCGAGATGCCGCGGACGAGCGCCCTCCGTCACGGCGGCGGCGCCCTGTGGATGAACTACCAGAACAACGGCTACCGCGCGCTGTCGCACCAGCTCGCGAACATGCCGACCACCGGGACGGTCTACTTCATGACGTTGATGAAGTGCCAGGCCCAGGCGCTGGACGCCTATGGCGACGGGGACATGGCGCTCCTCGGCGTCAAGCCGGAGGGGGCGTTCGTCAGCACGGTCACCAGGCAGAACCTTCATGACGCATATGGACTCTGGTTCGGGTTCATGAAGTCGGGCGGCAGGATCTATCCCGCCGTGAAGGTCAACAACTCCGTCGCGCCGTTTTCGTCCGAAGCGGCCCGGATGGACACGACCTACATCTGCGAAGGCCGGATCGAATACGGCGCGGGCGCGGAGGGCGTCGACCGCGTGTCCTGGAACATCCGCACGGTCGACGAGTGGGACGCCGCGGAGACGAAGGAGGCCTGGGCCGGGTCGCGGGAGCTGTCCTTCGGGAAGCTGAACTACCTCTCCGCGAGCTACGCCCTCGCGACGGGCGGGCGCAGCATCTGGTTCGACGAGGTCCGCGCGGCCACGACCTACGGCGAGTGCGTGGGCAAGCCCGACCTCGTCGTCGCGACCGGCCTTCCCGACGGCTACCGTGCGGCGTCGGGTACGTTCTCGACGATGGGCCGCGCGGGCGAGACCGTCGCCGCGCCCGAGTTCGTCAACCCGGACGTGACCGAGCGCACGCTCCGCTGCTGCGGGTACGTGATCGAGAGGAAGGTCGACGGGACCTGGCAGAAGATCCAGTCCGTCGCCACGCGCGCGCATGCCTTCACGGTTCCCGAAGAGTGGCGGAACACGCCGGACCAGATCCGTCTCACCTGGCAGTGGGATGAGAGCCCGCGGCTCGTGGCGTGCGGTGAAGGCACCGTCCTCCTCTCCGATCTGTTCAGGAAGGCAGGGTACGTGACGGGAACGGACGGGGTGCCGAGCGCGTCCGGACTGCATCCCTTCACGAAGGCCGTCAACGTCCATTCCGACGCGGGCGAGCGGCTCTTCGACGGCATGACGTGGTACATCGGCACGGTCGAGGCCCGGATGCTGGGCTACATGACGAAGGACGGTGGTTCGTATGTGACGCTGGACGTCCCCACCGACGTGCTGGCCGGCGACGAGCTGTTCCTGTGCGAATACCGCCTGTCGCCCGTGTCCTACTGGGACAATCTGCGCAACCGCATGCCGACGGCCTGGACGCTCTCCGTCGCCAAGGGGGGCGCGACGGACTGGACGGTCGCGGACGAGAAGAGCGGGGTGGACGTCTCGCGCGTGCCGAACGTCGTGGAGTTCGGGCAGGACCAGGAGACGGGCGCGCGTTTCGACTATCCGCTCGAGACGCCCGTGCCGTTCACGTCCCTGAAGTTCCAGCCCACGGATTCCGCCGTCTACCAGAGCAACCTCGCCAGCGGGGCGCAGGCCATCGACTGGAGCCTGCTGGAGATCGCGCTGCTGGTTCGCCGGGCCAATCCGAAGGGCACGCTGCGCGTGAGCGCGCCGGGGGTCGGGGTCGATGGCTTCAGCGCCGGCGATCGGGCGCTGCTGACGGCGGCGGCCACGCTGACCGCGCCCGCGACGGCGCGGACCCCGGACGGCACCTCCGCCTACGGTCTGACCGGCTGGGTGCTGGAGACCTTCGACGAGACGACGTGCCGCTGGACGGAGGCCGCCACCGGTACGGGGACGTCCTACGCGTGGACGCCGGATCCGGACGTGCGCGCGCGCCTCACCTGGCTCTACGACCGCGACACGCCGGCGTACAGGGTGACGGGCGATTCGGAGCGCACGTCGGACGGCGGGCTCGTGGGGACCTTCATCAAGGAGAACGTGACGGTCGAGCCCGCGGCGGACGGCGGCTACTACGCGGCGGGGACCGAAGTCACGGTGACGGCGACGCCCGACACGACCGATTTCAGCGCGGGGGCGGCCAAGGACAGCCGCAGCTACCAGAGCCGGTTCGTGCGCTGGATCGGCGACACCGACGGGCTCGACGTCGACCTGACGAGCCCGCGCATCACGTTCGCGGTGGACCGTCCGCGCGCGCTGCACGCGGTGTTCGACCGCAACTGGCTGCTGTGCCCCAACGGCAACGACCCCATCATCCACAACGCGAACTGGCGCTTCCAGGTGGAGTACGACATGGCCGCGCGAACCATCAAGGTCAAGAAGTGGACGCGCGGCTCCGGACGGCTCAACCTCGACACGCCGGTCTATGCGCAGTCGTCGGGCAACCCCTACAGGATCACGGTCATCGACAGCGAGGTGGCGGCGGTCACGGGCGGCTCCAAGAAGACGCCGATCACGGAGCTGATCCTGCCGAAGACGCTGGTCGAGCTGGGCGCGCAGGGTTTCCGCATGAACCAGATCACGAACCTCGTGATGGACTGTCCGGACCTCGTCTCCATCGGCGCGGCGGTGCTGGCGCGGAACTACGACCTCGCGAAGGCCGTGGTCGGCATCCCGTCTGTCAAGAGCATCACGGCCTACTATCCCTTCTTCAACTGGCCGTGCACGGACACGGACCTCTCGACGTGGAACGTCTCCTCGCTGACGAACATCCCGTACCAGATGCTTTTCCAGCAGGTGGGGGTCGAACGGGCGCGGGCCCATGCCTGCAAGTCGGGTACGCTGGCGTTCCCGCGCGCGCAGAGCATCGCCGGGGAGGCCTTCGAGAACTTCGCGCAGGCGGCGGAGTTCCACTTCGGGACGGCGGACGCGAAGCTGGAGACGATTGCGTCCGGCGCGTTCAGGGGGTGTGCGGCGACGAACTTCGTCATTGGCTGCACGCGGACAATCTCGGTCGACGCGTCCGCCTTCAAGGATCACCTCTCGGGCGGTCCCGAGGCGTTCCGCTTCATCGCCGCCGCGCCGGCCGAGAAGGCGGCGATGGAGAACTTCCTGGCGTCCAACTCGTCCGGCCACCTGGCGAAGGTGCACGTGTCGCGGATCCGGAGCGAGGACTGGTCGCAGTACGTCACGCCCGTCGACGCCATCGACGATGCCGCCGTCAAGACGCAGGCCGAGGCGCTGGGCGCGGTCGGGGCGTTCAAGACGGACGCCGGCGAATGGAAGGCGCTCGTCTTCGCGGGGAAGATGCCGTTCGACCCGAAGGGCACCTACCTCATCTTCCGCTAGGCGGATTCCGCGGCGCGGCGGGAAACGGTTCTGTGGTATAATGCCGGGCATGAAGATCCGGATCCTGATTCTCTCCGCGCTGTCCGCCTGCACCCTGTTCGCGGCCGCCCCGGCTGGCGTGAACTTCGCCGACCGGGCCGAGAAGGCCCTGAAGGGGACGGTGCGGAAGGCCGAGACGCGCGACCGCCGGCTGGGCGTGATCGAGCTGTTCTACGCCGCCTACTACTTTTGCGAGAGCGGCCGCCACCTCGACAAGCTCGACGTGCTCTTCGACGTCGCGTCGGAGATGCAGGACCGCCTCCCGGAGAGCCGGAGCTACGGCAACTTCCGCTGGTACTGGCGCGACGGCTACGTGATGGACCACAACGCGAGCGACTTCTGCATGCAGACGGGTTCGCTGATGGCGCGCGACCACCGGGGGAAGATGACGGACGCCCAGCGCGCCAAGTTCGACAGGCTCGTCGAGCTCGCCATCGAGGGCTGCCTGAAGCACAACGTGCGCCGCTCCTACACGAACATCGCGATCATGAACGCGGTGAACCTCGTCCTGCTCGGCGAGGCGACGGGGCGGAGGGAGGTCTTCGCGGAGGGCGTGAAGCGGCTGGACGCGTTCACGCTCAACACCGCGCTGTTCGGCGTCTGCGAATATTCGAGCCCCACCTACACGGCGGTGGACGTGCTGAACCTGCACCGCCTGCATGCGCATGTGCGCGACGCGCAGGTGAAGGCGTCGTGCGAGAAGCTCTTGCGGCTGTTCTGGACCGACCTGTGCGCCAGCGCTTTCCCGGGGGCCGGGCGCCTGGGAGGTCCTCACAGCCGCGACTACGACTACCTCTACGGCATGGGCGGCGTCGCCCCGCTGCTGCGCGCGGCGGGCGTGGCCCCGCCGCTGCCGGTTCCGCCCGCGAAGAAGGGCCGGAAGGCGCCCGCCGAGGAGCCGCCGCTCGAGTTCGCGCTCGACGACTGGCGTCCGGACGCGGCGACGAAGGCCCTCGCGACGCGCGCGGGACGGCTGCTCGAGAGCCGCTGGGGCGAGGAGCCGGAGCGGACGCGCACGTACTGGGCCGGGCGCCACGTCGCGCTCGGCGTCGCGGGCGCGAACTACTGGAACATGGACATCCCGCTGCAGGTCGACCTTGCGGCGGAAGGCCGTTCCGTGCGCGGCTACTTCATCCCCGACGAGCGCCGCGACCCCTACGGCATGAAGAAGATTCCCGAGGGGACGGGCCCGCACCAGAAGACCCTGCACCTCAAGCCGTTCTGGACCGGCGCGCAGCGCGGCCGCGACGCGCTGGGGCTGGTCGTCTACCGTCCCGGCGACGTGACGCCCGGCACGCCGACGCTCGAGTCGCATTTCGTGTTCCCGTCCGACGTGGACGAGATCTACGTGGGCGGGGAGAAGGTCGCGGCCGAACGCGGCCGGCCGTTCGCGCGCCCGTTCGCGGCGGACGCGCCCGTGTTCGCGCGGCGCGGGAAGGGCGCGTTCGGCATCCGCGCCGTCTGGGGACGGGACCTCGCGGGGCGCGGGGCGAAGACGGCGCTCGTGTGGGACGACGCCGCGGGCGTGGACGCCTGCCGCCTCACCGTCGCGCACCACGACTTCTGGGGACGTCCGCTCGATCCGGCGAAGCTGCCCGGCGCGGCCTTCTGGGTGCGCGTCTGCGACGACGCGGGCGACGCGGCGAAGTTCGCGGCGTTCCGCGCGGCCTTCACGTCGGCGAAGGCGCAGGTGGACGCCACGGACGGACGACTGGAGATGTCCGTCGCCGGCGAGGCGGGTCCGCTGGTCCTGGTCGCGGCCGCGCCCTTCGCGGCGCCGGAGCGGCTGGAGCCGAAGCCGCGGCCCGTGGTGCTCGCGGTGGATGGCCGCGACCTCGGGACGGAGATCCTGGGCGACGTGCCGGGCGTGGCCGAGTACCGGGCGGAGATGGCGCGCGCGCGCAAGGCGATGGCCGAGAACCGGATCCTCGTCTCCGACCGCCTCTCCGCGACCTGGGAGGCCGAGAAGGGCGCGGTCGTGCCGAACATGGTCGTCGCGAAGGACGCCGGCGCCTTCGGCGGCGAATTCGTCTGGGCCCCGTGCAAGCCGGGCGAACGGGGCGGCGGCAACGGGACCGCGTCCTGGCAGGTGCAGGTCGAAACGGCGGGCACGTACCATCTCTGGGGCCGCGTCTCGACGGGCACGCCGGAGGACGACTCGTTCCACGTGTCCGCGAACGCGGGGACGTACTCGGCCGAAGGGTGGAAGGGCCCGCAGGTCTTCCCGCGGACGGACTGGCATCTCGGGCTGACGCGCGGGCAGTGGACGTGGACGCCGTTTCCCGAGCCGGTCGTCCTGCCCAAGGGGCCGGTCGTGCTGACGCTGCACGTGCGCGAGGACGGCGCGAAGATCGACCGCCTGTGCCTCTCGCCCGACGCCGACTTCGAGCCCGCGGACTGAGGCCGACGGAGGCCGTTCCCACCGGTTCCTGACCGCGCGCCCATCCTTTCCTGATGGGCCTGTGCAAGGCAAACTCCGTCGTTCCGAAGGTTGCATGAGTGTTCAGGGTTTGGTAAACTTTCCAAATCTTTGTCTAGAAGAATAAACCGTTTATGAAAAAGACACTCATCACCATGGGCTTCTGCGCCGGCCTGGTCGCCGCCGCCGAGGCCGCGCCCACGGACGCCGTCACGCAGGCCGACCTGCAGGCGCTGAAGGCGCTCATCCAGCAGCAGAACGCGAAGATCGAGGCCCAGGCGAAGCGCATCGCCGAGCTCGAGGGCAAGGCGGCGCAGGTCGCCGCGGCCCCGGCCGCGGCGCCGGTCGCCCTCAAGCCGGGCGAAGGCACGACGACGAACGAGACGGGCTCCATCTGGTCGACGCCGAGCGGCGCCAAGTTCTACCTCGCGGACGCCGCGGCGGGCATCTTCGCGCCGCTGACCGAATCCGGCCTGCTCTTCGAGCCGTACGGCTACCTCGTGCTCGAGGGCGTTCACAACACCGACGGCACCGACTGGCCGATGTACACCGACTGGGTGCGTCCGCGCAGCAACCGCAACGTGAAGAGCCACAATGGCGACCACACGACGACGCTGTCGGTCAATGACTCGATCCTCGGCTTCAAGTTCTACACGCCCGAGTCCCAGAACGGCTGGAAGACCGGCGGCAAGTTCGAGTTCGACCTCGCCGGCGACGACGCCAACCACACGGACTTCCACGTGCGTCACCTGTACTGGGAGCTGAAGAACGAGGAGAAGGGCTGGAACTTCCTGTTCGGCCAGACCTGGCACCTCTGGAAGATGGTCACTCCGCAGGAAATCGACGGCGCCTGGATGGAGCAGACGGGCTATCCGTACCGCCGCAGCCCGCAGGTCCGCGTGACGAAGAAGTGGGATTTCGACAACGACAGCTCGCTTGAAATCCGCGCCGGCCTCGTGAAGAACGGTCCGGGCATGGGCGGCGACCGCGACGGCGACGGCACCCAGGACAACGAGCAGAGCGCCTGGTGCCTGCTCGAGGGCGCGGTCGTCTACGACCACAAGGTGCCGTGGGACGACGACCCCGACAAGCGCTGGCTCCTCGGCATCGCCGGCCAGTACGGCCGCGACCGCAGCCGCCGCGCCGTCATGGACGCGGATGGCAACATCCACGCGGGCATGGGCCGCAACGACGAGTACGACAGCGACATGGTCATGATCGCGGGCTCGATTCCGTTCGGTTCGTTCAAGCTCACGGGCCAGATCTTCGCGGGCGAGAACCTCGGCGGCGTCCAGGCCGGCATCGGCCAGAAGGTCGGCTTCCGGGATCCGACGCGCAAGGGCCGCGAGGTCTCCACGGTCGGCGGTTTCGCCGATCTGCGCTACGACCTGAACGACACCTGGGCGTTCGCGATCGGCTACGGCTTCGACGATCCGACGGACAGCGAGGCGAAGTACGACGGCGGCCGCCTCTACAACGACCGCGCGTACGTCGACGCGTTCTACCAGTTCAACGCCAACCTCCACTTCGGTCTCGAGTACGCCTACCTGACGACGAAGTACGACGAGGCGTTCGGCTCCGACGCCGACGACCACCGCATCCAGTTCTCGGTCTGGTACGACTTCTAAGTCGTGGACTGACCGCGGAACGCGCCAACGGGTTGACGGGCCGCCGTCAGGAGGTCCGTCAACCTTTTTGATTTTCCAAGGGAGTTGTGGGAATGGAGAGGAAGAGAGCATCGTGGTCGGGCCAGCTGGCCTTCATCCTCGCCGCGGCGGCGAGCGCAATCGGACTGGGCAACCTCTGGCGGTTCCCCTACCTGGCGGCGCAGTACGGCGGCGGAACCTTCATCGTCGTCTACCTCGGTCTCGTGGTGACGCTCGGCTTCACGCTGATGCTCACCGAGATCGCGATCGGCCGCAAGACGCAGCAGAGCCAGCTCACGGCCTATTCGCGCCTCCATGCCGGGTGGGGTCCCCTGGGGCTGCTCGCGACGGTCATCCCGATGCTCATCGTCCCCTACTACTGCGTGATCGGCGGCTGGGTGCTCAAGTACCTCGTGGCCTACGCGCAGATGGCCTTCACGGGCGTCTCGCCGATGGGCGAGGGCGCGGCCGAGTCCGCCGCCTTCTTCACCTCCTTCATCTCCGCCCCGTTCGCGCCGTTCGCCTTCGGCGTCGTCTTCGTGCTGGCCTGCGCCGTCGTCATCGTGCTCGGCGTGAAGAACGGCATCGAGAAGTCCAATCTCGTGATGATGCCGATCCTCTTCCTGATGGCCGTGGCCATCTCGATCTACGTCATCTGCCTGCCGGGCACGGGCGACGGCCTCAAGTACTATCTCGTCCCCAACATGGACTGCCTGACCGGTTCGGACGGGAAGTTCTCCATCGCGCTGCTGGCCAAGACCATCCTCGGCGCCATGGGCCAGATGTTCTACTCCCTCTCGCTCGCGATGGGCATCATGATCACCTACGGCAGCTACATGCGCCGGACGGACCCGATCGAGCGCTCCGTGCGCCGCATCGAGGTCTTCGACACGCTCATCGCGCTCATCGCGGGCCTGATGATCATCCCCGTCGTCTACATGTTCGCGGTGAAGACGGGCGTGACGCCCGAACTGATCGCCCAGCATGGCGGCGACGCGGCGGCGGCCACCAACGCCGCGGTGAAGGCCGCCATGAACGCCGGCCCGGGCCTCATGTTCATCACCCTGCCGAAGGTGTTCGCCTCGCTGGGCTCCTTCGGACCCTGGCTCGGCCTGATGTTCTTCGTGCTCGTGCTCTTCGCGGCGGCGACGTCCGCGATCTCGCTGTTCGAGGCGTGCGTGGCCTCCGTCTGCGACCTGCTGCACATCGCGCGGAAGCCCGCGACGTTCTTCACGACCGCGCTCATCCTGTTCCTCTCGACGTTCAGCGCGATCGGCTACGGCCCCTGGGCCAAGGTCACGGTTGGCGGCATGCAGTTCCTGGACTTCTTCGACTTCGTCACCAACTCGGTGCTGATGCCGGTCGTGGCGGCGGCGACCTGCCTGTTCGTGGGCTGGGTCATCAAGCCGAAGGCCATCATCGAGGAGTGCGAGGCCGAGGGCCACGTGTTCAAGATGAAGGGCTTCTACGTCGTGATGGTGAAGGTGCTCGCGCCGCTCCTGGTGATCGCGATCCTCATTTCCGAAATCTGCCGCGCGTTCAAGATCGGCGGCTGGTCCATCTGACAACCTGCGAAAGGGCATGGCATGAAGAAGCTGGTACTCTCCCTCGTGGCCGCGTGCGCGGCCGGCGCGTTCGGCGCGGCGACGGTGTCGCTGGACGGCGAATGGAGGCTCGACTACTTCCCGCAGCCGGACGCCGGCGCGGTCCGCTCGCTGCCGCTGCCCGCGGATCTCGGCCAGAAGTCCGTGAAGGCGACGGTGCCGGGCAACTGCGAGCTCGACCTCGTCCACGCGGGCCTGCTGCCGCCGATGGAGGTGGGGCTCAACGTGATGAAGCTGCGCCCGTACGAGGCGTACCAGTGGCTCTACACGAAGGATTTCACGGCGCCGGCGGTGGACGTGAAGGCCGGCTGCCGCGCGGAGCTCGTCTTCGGCGGCATCGACACGCTCGCGGACGTCTTCCTGAACGGCGAGAAGATCGGCGAGTCGGCGAACATGCTGATCGAGCGCCGCTTCGACGTGACGAAGCGCCTGCGGAAGGGCGCGAACACGGTGCAGGTGCTCCTGCGCCCCGTCCTGCTCGACGCGCAGTTCGCGTCCGTCGGCGAGATGGGCGGTGCGAGCGAGCCCGGCGCGGACGGGGAACGCTACCGCAAGGCGGCCCACATGGGCGGCTGGGACATCTTCCCGCGCGTCTTCGCGCAGGGCCTCTGGCGGAACGTCGCCCTCGAGGTCTCCGACCCCGTGCGCCTGAAGGAGTGCGTGTGGATGATGAAGCACCTCGACGTGAAGGCGCGCCGCGCGGACTTCAAGTTCCGCTCCCGCCTCGAGGCGCCGTTCCGCCACCTCGACCACGCGAAGCTGCGCTGCTCGCTCGCCCGCAACGGGAAGACGGTGTTCCAGCACGAGTTCCCCGTCTACAGCTACCACCCGATCATGGACTTCTCCGTGTCCAATGTCGACCTCTGGTGGCCGAAGGGGTCCGGCGAGCCGGCGCTCTACGACGCCGTGGCCGAAATCGTCGGCGAGGACGGGTCGGTGCTCGCGCGCGACGCGCGGAGGATCGGCATCCGGAAGATCGAGCTCGTGCGGGACGACGTGTACGGCAAGGACCGTCCCGGTCAGTTCCTCTTCAAGGTGAACGACGAGCCCGTCTACGTGCGCGGCTCGAACTGGGTGCCGCTGGACAGCTTCCACGGCCGCGACGCGCAGCACCTGATTCCCACGCTCGAGATGTGGAAGGACCTCAACTGCAACATGGTCCGCGTCTGGGGCGGCGGCGTGTACGAGCCGGACGCCTTCTTCGACTGGTGCGACGCGAACGGCGTGATGGTATGGCAGGACTTCATGACCGGCTGCGGCGTCTTCCCGCAGGACGACGACTACGCGAAGGCCACGCGCGAGGAGATCCTCTCCGTCGTCCAGCGCCATCGCAATCACGCGTCCCTCGCGCTCTGGAGCGGCAACAACGAGAACGACGGCGCGTTCAGCTGGTTCGTCGGCAGGACGATCCACCGCGATCCGAACAAGGACCGCAATTCGCGCAGGACGATCCCCGACGTCCTCTTCGAGCACGACCTGACGCGTCCCTACCTGCCGAGCTCGCCCTACTACTCCCCCGACGTGTTCGCCGGGAAGGCGAAGCCGAGCGAGGACCACCTCTGGGGCGCGCGCGCCTACTACAAGGTTCCGTTCTACACGAACAGCCCGTGCTGGTTCGCGAGCGAGATGGGCTACCACGGCTGCCCGAACCTGGAGTCCCTGAAGAAGATGATGACGCCGGGCTGCGTCTCCCCGTGGAAGGAGGTCACGAACAACGGCGCCGACCCGCACCGCGACTTCCACTGGAACGACGAGTGGCAGCTCAAGGCGTGCAACGCCGGCCTCAAGCCGGGCGTGATGCGCCACGGCACGCGCAACAACCTGATGACGAACCAGGCGAAGATCATGTTCGGCGCGGTCGCGCAGGACGTCGAGGGTTTCGTCGAGCAGAGCCAGACGGTCCAGGCCGAGGCGATGAAGACCTTCTGCGAGATGTTCCGCAGCCGCAAGTTCACGCGCTTCAACGGCCTGATCTGGTGGAACGTCCGCGACGGCTGGCCGATCATCTCCGACGCCGTCGTCGACTGGTACGGCGGGAAGAAGAAGGCCTACTACGCGCTCAAGAACGCCCAGAAGGACCAGATGGTCTGCGTGGTCGACGACCACACGGCCTGGGCCGTGAACGACGCGCGCCGCGCCGTGAAGGGCCACGTGAAGATCTCCGACAAGGCGTCCGGCAAGGTGTGGATGGAGAAGGACTTCGACATCCCCGCGAACGGCAAGACCGAGCTCGGGAAGATCCCGTTCGCCGGCCAGGGCGTCGTCATGATCGAGGCGACGCTGGACGGCAGGGCGTTCCGCAACCACTTCCTCTACGGCGAACCGCCGTTCAAGTGGGCCGACGTGAAGGCCTGGCTGCCCGACTACGCCGCCGAGTGCGGGGAATAACAGGAGGGGCGCCGGATCGGTCGCGGGGCTGGAAGTTCCAGGAGTGCTGGAATTTCCGGCCCTTTGAGACAGGTGAGACGGGTGAGACAGGTGAGACGGGTGAGACAGGTGAGACGGGTGAGACGCCAGGCCCTGCTGTCTCACCCGTCTCACTCGTCCCAACTGTCCCATGGTCCTGTGGCGGCCCCGCGCGCTTGGGTTGCGCGCCGGCCCCCGGCGCGCGAATGACGGGCGTCCCGCGCGGTTGCCCCACGCGCGCCGGAGGCCGGCGCGCAACCTAAGCGCAGGAGCCCGCATCGAGTTTGCCCGTTGGCTGGTTTTTCGGATGACAAACCTACACTGGAGTCCGCCTCTCGTGCGCCTCTCGTGCAGCGTGCGTCGCGTGTCGGGTGGCGGCGCGCCGTCTCTCGCAATTATGCTATAATTTCGGTCTATGAGTCTTTTCAGTGACGCGGAAACGGACCGGAATTTCGGGCGGATGCAGTGGCGGATGCTGTTCGCCACGATGATTGGCTACACGCTCTTCTACTTCATGCGGAAGAACTTCTCCTTCGCGATGCCGGGGCTCCAGCAGGACTGCGGCATCTCGAAGTCGATGCTCGGCAACTTCCTCTTCTGGGGCGGCATCGTCTACGGCGTCTCGAAGTTCGTGAACGGCATCGTCGGCGACAAGTGCAATCCGAAGCGGATGCTCTGCTTCGGCCTGCTCGCGTGCACGCTCGTCAACGTCGCCTTCGGCTTCGCGCCGCAGATCGCCGCGTGGTTCGACCCGGGCGTCGCCGCCGGGGCGCAGAACGGCGTCGCCGCCGGGGCGCAGAACGGAGCCGCCGTCGGGACGGCCGCGCTCGCGTGGACATTCGGCATCCTGCTCGTGCTGAACCAGTTCTTCCAGGGGACGGGCTTTCCGCCGTGCGCGAAGCTGATCGCCCATTGGATCCCGCCGCACGAACTCGCGACGAAGATGAGCGTGTGGAACACGTCCCACTCCATCGGCGGCGGCCTCGTGGCGAAGGTCTGCGGCGTGATCATGGGCCTGGGCGTCGTCGGCGCCGCGAACCAGGGCGTCGGCATGTGGCGGTGGTGTTTCTGGTCCATGGCGGCGCTGGGCGGCATCGGCCTGCTCGCGATGTGGATCTTCCTGCCGGGCCTGCCCGCGGACGAGGGATTGCCCGAGCTGCCCGGCACGGCGACGTCTTCGGCGAAATCGAACAATCGGACAATCGAGCAATCGGACAGCCGGACCATGATCCGCGCCGTCTTCCTGAATCCGGTCATCTGGATGCTCGGCGCGTGCAACTTCATGATCAACGCGGCGCGCGCGCTCGTGGCGGACTGGGGGCCGACGATGCTGCAGGAGGCGAAGGGCCTCACCTCGAGCGAGGCGGGCACGGTCATCATGTGGTTCGAGTTCGCGGGCATCGCGGGCATGCTGGCGTCGGGCTGGGCGACCGACCGCCTCTTCGGCGGACGCGCCCCGCGGCTCTGCATGTTCCTGATGGCGCTCACGGCCGGGCTGCTCGCGGCGTTCTGGTTCCTGCCCGCGGGCGGCGCGACGGGCCTCCTGGGCGGCGCGGCGCTCTGCGCGGCCGGCTTCTGCCTGTACGGTCCGCAGGCCCTCACGGGCGTGACCGCGACGAACACGGCGACGAAGAAGTTCGCCGGCACGTCGATCGGGTTCATCTCGCTCTTCTCGTACATCGGCGTCTCGGTGAGCGGCAAGGTCTGCGGCTCGCTCGCGCAGAGCGCGGGCAACTGGCACCTCGCGGTGCTGTCGATCGTCGGCGTGGCCGCGGTCGGGGCCGTGCTCTTCCTCTGTCTCTGGAACGTGAAGGCGCACAGCTACGGCGAAAGGCGGTGAGGTGAAAACATGAAGATTCTGCTTGGCATCGACTACGGCACCGGCGGGTGCAAGGTGACGGCGCTCGGAACGGACGGCTCGTTCGCCGGCGAGGCGTCGACGGAATACGTGACGTACCACGACCACCCGGGCTGGAGCGAGCAGGAGCCCGCGGACTGGTGGACGGCTCTCTGCGAGTCGCTGAAGAAGCTCGCGGCGAAGGGCGTGGACCTCGGGGACGTCGCGGCGTGCGCGCTCGACGGCTCGACGCACAATGCCGTGCTGCTCGGCCCGACCGGCTCCCCTGCGCTCGATTCCGTCCTGACGGACCGGTCCTTCAGGCCGGTCCGCCGCACGATCATGTGGACCGACCAGCGCGCGACGGCCGAATGCGACGCGCTCCGCGCGGAGCGGGCCGACCAGGTCTTCGCGACCTGCTACCAGATGCCCGCGCCGACATGGACGCTGCCGCAGATGATGTGGCTCA
>JAEDMN010000315.1 GCA_016302985.1 Kiritimatiellia bacterium
TGCACTTCTTCGACGGCTTCCGCACCTCCCACGAGGTCCAGAAGATCGAGGAGATCCCGACGGAGGTCATCCGCGAGATGATCGACGACAAGTACGTCGAGGACTTCCGCAAGCGCGCGCTCGACCCGGAGCATCCGACGATGCGCGGCACGGCGCAGAACCCCGACATCAACTTCCAGGGCCGCGAGAGCTGCGAGAAGTACTACCAGGCCACGCCGGCGATCGTCCAGAAGTACATGGACAAGCTCGCCAAGCTCACGGGCCGCGCGTACAAGCTCTATGACTACGTCGGCGCCCCCGACGCCGAGTACGTCGCCATCGCGATGGGCTCGGGCTGCGACACGCTGCACGAGACGGTCGACGCCCTCGTCAAGCAGGGCAAGAAGGTCGGCCTCGTCAAGGTGCACCTCTACCGTCCGTTCTCCATGAAGGACTTCGTCCAGGCGATCCCGGAGACGGTCAAGGTCATCACGGTCCTCGACCGCACGAAGGAGCCGGGCGCCATCGGCGACCCGCTGTACCTCGACGCGTGCGCCGCGATCGGCCAGGCGAAGCAGCAGGGCCTCGTCAAGTTCGCGTACCCGAAGATCCTCGCCGGCCGCTACGGCATCGGCTCGAAGGACTTCACGCCGAACATGTGCGCGAACATCTACGCGAACATGGCCTCCGCCCAGCCGAAGGACCGCTTCGTGGTCGGCATCGTCGACGACGGCACGCCCACGGCGCAGTACATCCTCGGCGACGACAGCTTCGTCGTCCCGAAGGGCGACCGCAAGGAGTGCATGTTCTGGGGTCTGGGCGCGGACGGCACGGTCGGCGCGAACAAGAACTCCATCAAGATCATCGGCAACTACACCGAGAACTACGCGCAGGGCTACTTCGAGTACGACTCCAAGAAGTCCGGCGGCGTGACGATCTCGCACCTCCGCTTCGGTTCGGACATGATCCGCAGCCCGTACTTCATCAACACGGCCGACTTCACGGCGTGCCACTGCTTCCCGTACCTCGAGAAGTACGACATGCTGAAGGCCGCGAAGCCGGGTTCCGTGTTCCTGCTCGCCTCGCCGTACTCGGCCGCCGAGATCTGGGACCACATGCCGGTCGAGGTCGAAGAGGCCATCATCGCCAAGCAGATCAAGTTCTACGTGATCAACGCGGCGAAGATCGCGCTCGAGAACGGCATGGGCACGCGCACGAACACGGTGCTCCAGACCGCGTTCTTCAAGCTCTCCGGCATCACGCTGAAGAAGGCCGACGGCACGGTGCTCGACCCGATCCAGGTCCTCAAGGACTACGCGACGAAGGCGTACTCCAAGAAGGGCGAGGAAGTCGTGGCGATGAACCACAAGTGCATCGAGGCCGCTTCGGCCGCGATCGAGGAAGTCAAGTACCCGGCCACGGTCTCCGCCAAGGTCGCGAAGATGCCGGCGGCCGTCGCGGCCGAGGCCCCCGAGTTCGTCAAGACCGTCACGGCCAAGATGATCGCGCAGAAGGGCAACGAGCTCACGGTCAGCCAGATTCCGGACGACGGCACGTGGCCGACGGCGACGACCCAGTGGGAGAAGCGCAACGTCGCGCAGTTCATCCCGCAGTGGGATCCGACCGCCTGCGTGCAGTGCGGCAACTGCCTTGCGATCTGCTCGCACGCCGCGATCCGCATGAAGGTGTACGAGGAGAAGGACCTCGCCGGCGCGCCCGCGACGTTCAAGTCCACGGACGCGAAGGCGCTCACGAAGGCCTTCGGTTCGAAGGTGACGATCCAGGTCGCCCCCGAGGACTGCATGGGCTGCGAGCTCTGCGTCGTCCAGTGCCCGGCGAAGGCCAAGGGCGCCCTCAAGATGGTCGAGCAGATCCCGCTCCGCAAGACCGAGGCCGAGAACTGGAAGTTCTTCCTCACGCTGCCCGAGGTCGACGCGCAGAAGCTCGACACGAAGAAGCTGATCGACGTCCAGCTCAAGCGTCCGCTGTTCGAATTCTCCGGCGCGTGCGCGGGCTGCGGCGAGACGCCGTACGTCAAGCTGCTCACGCAGCTCTGCGGCGACCGCCTCCTCATCGCGAACGCGACGGGCTGCTCGTCGATCTACGGCGGCAACCTGCCCACGACCCCGTACTGCCAGCGCGCCGACGGCCGCGGCCCGGCGTGGTCGAACTCGCTGTTCGAGGACAACGCCCAGTTCGGTCTCGGCATGCGCGTCTCGGCCGACAAGCTCCAGGCCTACGCGATGGAGCTCGTCGGCAAGGCGCTCGCGAACGACAAGACGCCGGCCGACATGAAGGCCTGCCTGGAGAAGATCCAGAAGGTCGACCAGTACGACACGAAGGGCGCCGGCGTCGAGGAGATGCGCGCGCTCGTCAAGGAGCTCAAGGTCTTCTGCGCGGCCGGCAAGGCCGCCGGCTGCTCGACCTGCGCCCAGCTCCTCGCGGTGGCGGACAACCTGGTCCGCAAGTCCGTGTGGATCCTCGGCGGCGACGGCTGGGCCTACGACATCGGCTACGGCGGGCTTGACCACGTTCTCGCCTCGGGCAAGAACATCAAGATCCTCGTCATGGACACGGAAGTGTACTCCAACACGGGCGGGCAGGCCTCCAAGGCCACGCCGACCGGCGCGATCGCCAAGTTCGCGGCGGCTGGCAAGGTCCAGGCCAAGAAGAACCTCGGCCTGATGCAGATGCAGTACAAGAACGTCTACATCGCGTACGTGTCGATGGGCACGAACCCGGCCGCGACGGTCAAGGCCTTCAACGAGGCCGAGAACTACAACGGCCCGGCGCTGATCATCGCCTACGCGCACTGCATCGAGCAGGGCCTCGCCACGAAGACGGGCCCGGCGCACCAGAAGGCGGCGGTGGAGTCCGTCCACTTCCCGCTGTGGCGCTACAACCCGGAGGCGACGGAGAAGAAGCTCACGCTCGACTCCGCCGACAAGTCCGACACGGTCTCGTTCGCCAAGAACGCCGTTTCGAAGGAGCTCGGCGAGAACCGCTTCAAGCAGCTGATCAAGAAGGTCGGCGAGGAGAAGGCGATGGCGATGCTCCAGAAGTCCGA
>JAEDMN010000316.1 GCA_016302985.1 Kiritimatiellia bacterium
GCCGCCCCGCGATGAGCGGGGCGGCCTGCTTGTCGGGGATGAGGTCGACCGCTACGCCTTGGCGGCGTCGATCTTGGCGACGAGCTTGGACTGGAGGTCCTTGAACTCGGCGGAGTCCATCTTCTTGTCGTTCCAGTCGATGAAGGTCTGCTGGAGGTCCATGAAGAAGGCGCGCGTCGCGTCCTTGTCCTTGAAGCCGTAGTCGGAGAGGAGGGCCTTCTCGACGACGGCGAACATGATCTTCTGGCGCTCGACGGGGGTCGTGGCGTCGGAGTCGGAGAACGCGTTCTGCTGGAGGTAGACGGCGTCGAGGAACTCGGACTTCAGGTAGCAGGTGAAGTCGGGAAGAGAGGTTCCCTCTTCGCCGACGACCTTCATCATCTGGCCGATCTCGTTGCCGCGGCGCAGGATGGCGCGGGCGGCTTCGACGCGGTCGCGCTCGATGACGGAGTTGTAGTGGCTCCAGGAGTCGAGCGGGTCGATCGCGGGGTAGCGACGGGCGTCCGAGCGGGCGCGGGAGAGGCCGTGGAAGCCGCCGACCACCTTGAGGGTGGCCTGGGTCACGGGCTCGTCGAAGTTGCCGCCCGCGGGGGAGACGGTTCCGCCGATCGTGACGGAGCCGATCAGGCCGTTGCGGAGCTGGACGCGTCCCGCGCGCTCGTAGAAGGCTGCGATGCGGGACTCGAGGTAGGCCGGGAAGGCCTCCTCGCCCGGGATCTCCTCGAGGCGGCCGGAGAGCTCGCGCATGGCCTGGGCCCAGCGGGAGGTGGAGTCCGCGAGCACGAGCACGTTCAGGCCCATCTGGCGGTAGTACTCCGCGAGGGTCACGGCCGTGTACACGGAGGCCTCGCGGGAGGCGACCGGCATGGACGAGGTGTTGCAGATGATGATCGTGCGGGCCATCAGGGACTTGCCCGTGCGGGGGTCCGTGAGTTCGGGGAACTCCTTCAGCGTCTCCACCACCTCGCCGGCGCGTTCGCCGCAGGCCGCGGAGATCACGACGTCGATCTTGGCGTAGCGGGCGGTGGTCTGCTGGAGAACCGTCTTGCCGGCGCCGAAGGGGCCGGGGATGCAGTAGGTGCCGCCGACGGCGACGGGGAAGAACGTGTCGATCGTGCGGACCGTGGTCTCGAGCGTCTCCGTGGGGGCGAGGCGCTCGGCGAAGCACTTGATCGGCACCTTGACCGGCCAGCGCTGCATCATCTGCACCTTGACGTCCTTGCCGGACTCGTCCGTCAGCGTGGCGATGTCCTCGACGACCGTGTAGTCGCCTTCGGGCGCGAGGTCCTTGACGGTGTAGAAGCCGCGGAGGGCGAAGGGCACCATGATCTTGTGGCCGGGCATCGTCTGCTCGTCGAAGATGCCTTCGGGGACCCAGCCGAGGAAGTCGCCGGCGGAGACGCGGTCGCCCGGCTTCGCGAGCGGGTGCCAGCTCCACTTCCTATCCCGGGGGAGTCCGGGGAGGTACATGCCGCGCTGGAGGAAGTAGGAGGCGTCCTGGGAAATCTTCCCGGCCTCCTGCGCGAGGTCCGCGAGCGGGTTCTGGAGGCCGTCGTAGACCTGGGTGAGCATGCCGGGGCCGAGTTCGGCGGCGAGCAGGTTCCCGGAGAACTCGACCGAGTCGTCCACGGCGAGGTCCGTCGTCGCGTCGAAGACCTGCATGTCGCAGCGGCGGCCGCGCACGCGCACGATCTCCGCCATGAGCTTCTTGTCGCCCAGTACGGCGTAGCCGACTTCGTTCTGCGCGACGGCGCCGTCGAAGGCGACGGTGATCATGTTGCCGTTGACGCCGACGATCTTTCCTGTAGCGTTCATTGGTGATCCCAGTTGGATGGTTAAAGGATGAAGGGGAGGGGTTAGAACTCGATCTTCGTCGCGGCCGTGAGCCGGTCGAAGACGGCGTTGCCGGCGTCGGCCGAGAGGGCCTGGCGGCGGAGGACGATGGCGAGCCGGACCGCGTACGCGAGGGCGGCGGCGGCGGAAAGCGGCGCGGCGGGGGGCACGAGCTCGCCCGCGGCGTCCCAGCGGACCTGGTCGAGCTGGCGGTCGCGCTTCGCGGGGTCCTTCTCCTGGAAGGCCGCGGCGACGCGGTTCGCCCAGTAGAGCGAGCAGCCGTCGACGGGGTGGCGCCAGCGGGCGGGGTCCTGTCCCTGGGCGCGGGCGCGCTCCGCGGCGGCGGCGTTGCGGATCTGGTCCTCGAGGTCGCGCCAGCGCGCGGCCGCGGTCCAGTCCGTCGGCACCGGGCGGCCGTCCAGGACCGCCGCGAGGGCGTCGGCCTGGATGGAGGACAGCTGGTCGCGGCACATCGCGAGGAAGCGCGCGGGCGTGTAGGGCGCGGCCCCGTCGATGTCGAGGGGCTGGAGGCTGGAAATCAGGTAGTCGGCGGCCATGGGGGCTCCGGACGCGTAGGGGGGCGGGACTCAGGCCTGCACGAGCTTCGCGAGGTCGGGGCGGAGGCGCTTCGCGAGGGCGGCGGCGATCGCCGCCTCGGAGAAGTCGTGTTCGACGCGTCCGCCGTCGAGGCGCAGCGAGAAGCCCGTGCCGACGGTCTCGTCGAGGACCACCTGGACGCCCCTGGCGGCATCGGCGGCGAGTTGGACCCGCAGGGCCTCGGCGAGCTGTTCGCCCGCGTGCACGTCGGCCGTCGCGCCGGCGGGGAGGGCGAGTTCGGCGATGACCCGGCCCGCGAGGGCCGCGACCCCGGCGGGGTCCGCAAGGGCCGCGTCGACGTCCTTCGCGAGGAGGTTCTCGAGCAGGCGGTCGATGCCCTGGCGGACTTCGAGCACCGTGTCGCGGGCGGCCTGGGAGACCGTCTTGCCGGCGCGTTCGGCGAACGCCGCGGCATCCGCCTCGGCCTGCGCGCGGCAGGCGGCGGCCCTGTCCTCGGCGTCCTTCAGGATCGCGGCGGCTTCGGCCTTCGCCTTCGCGAGGATCGCGGCGGCTTCGGCATTCGCCTTCTCGACGCCGTCATGCTGGATCTTCTCCAGGAGCTGTTGCAGTTCTTCAGCCATA
>JAEDMN010000069.1 GCA_016302985.1 Kiritimatiellia bacterium
ACCTCTTCGGGTGAGCTGCCTCTCATTTTACTTGCGCGCCGGCCCCCGGCGCGCGGGATGGACAACCGGTGGTTGCGGATGTCCCGCGTTGTCCATCCCCATCCGCCCGTCACCGCCCATCATCCGCGTCAATTGTGCGATTGCAGCATTGTGGCATTGTGAGATTGTGGAATTGTAAAATTGTTGAATTGTAGGATCGGGGGATTTCAGGACTGCGAAATGCTCAATAGTACAATATTACAATAGTACAATCCCACAATAGTACAATGGCTCAGCCATCCTGCCACTCCGGCGCGCCTCCGGTGAAACCTCCTCCCGAGCCGGCGACGGAACGCCGCGGGCGCTACCAGGTCAGGACCTTGAACTTCGCGAGGAGGCCGAGGACGAAGACGGCGAGGATCACGACGGGGAGGACGTAGGCGCAGTAGGCGTGGAGAAGGGCGCCGGCGCGCCCGGTCGGAAGGCGGGGGCCCGTGCCGGCGTTGGCCTCGTCGACGAACTTCGTCCAGCCCCAGCCGAAGCGGCGGGTGCAGTAGAGCGCGAAGCAGAGTCCGCCGAGGGGCAGCAGGAAGTTGCTCACGACGAAGTCCTCGAGGTCGAGCACGCAGGAGCCCTCGCCGAAGGGCTTGAAGGCGCTCCAGGCGTTGAAGCCGAGGATGCAGGGCAGGGAGGTGACGGAGACCGTGGCCGCGAGCACGGCGCAGGCCTTCGGACGGTTCCAGCGGGTGTAGTCGCGGATGCCGGCGACGATGCACTCGAAGACGGCGAGGACCGTCGTGAGGGCGGCGCAACTCATGAACAGGAAGAAGAGCGAACCCCAGAGGCGTCCCGCGGGCATCTGGTTGAAGACGTTCGGGAGCGTCACGAAGATGAGGCCGGGGCCGCTGCCCTGCGGCACGCCGAAGGCCGCGCAGGCGGGGAGGATGATCAGGCCCGCGCTGAGCGCGACGAAGGTGTCCAGCGCCGCGACGTTCAGCGCCTCGCCGAGCAGGGTGCGGCGGCGTTCGATGTAGCTGCCGAAGATCGCCATCGAGCCGATGCCGAGGGAGAGCGTGAAGAAGGCCTGGTTCATCGCCTCCACGACCACCTTCGCGACGCCGGCCTTCTGCATGTTCGCGAGGCTGGGGACGAGGTAGAAGCGGACGCCCTCCAGCGCGCCGTCGAGCTGCAGGCTGTTGCCGGCGAGGACGAGGATCAGGACGAGCAGGGCGGCCATCATCCACTTGGTGACGCGCTCGAGTCCCTTCTGCAGGCCGATGGCGAGGATGCCGGCGGACCCCAGGACGACCGCGAGCGTCGCGGCGGACTGGAGCGGCGCGCTGCCGAGCATCCGCCCGAACGCGCCGCCGATCTCCTGCGGGCCGAGTCCGGCGAAGTCCCCCGCGGCCGTCTTGAAGAAGTAGATCAGCATCCAGCCCGTGACGGTCGTGTAGAAGGACATCAGCAGCGTGCAGCCCAGCACGCCGGCGAGGCCGTGCAGCCGCCAGGGGCTCCGCTCCGGGGTGAGGGCGGCGTGGATGCCCGCGATCGAGCGCTGCGCGGCGCGTCCGGCGGCGAACTCCATGACGAGCACGGGCAGGGCGAGGGCGGCGAGGAAGAAGAGGTAGAGCAGGACGAAGAGGCCGCCGCCGTTCTGTCCCGTCACGTAGGGGAAGCGCCAGATGTTGCCGAGGCCGATCGCGCAGCCCGCGGAGAGGAGGATGAAGCCGAGACGGCTGCCGAGTCTTTCGCGCATGGGAGAGATCCTTCAAGTGAATGCGATGCGGCAAAGTATAGCACAACAGGGAAGAAGCGCGGTCAAGGACGGTCGGAGACGATGGCGTCGAAGAGTCCGCGGGCGGCGAGGCGGTAGAGCCCGGTGCGGCCGAACTTGGTGCGGTCGACGAGGAGGTAGCGCTTCGCGGCCTTCTCGAGGACGCGGGCGACGAGGGCGGCCTGGTCCTCGTGGTTCGTCGTGGCGATGCGGTCGTCCACGCCGAAGCCGGAGACGAAGGCCTTGGTGATCGTGAGGCGGTCCAGTTCGCGGAAGGCGGCCTGGCCGAGGAAGGAGTTCAGCTGCGGGTCGTAGGCGCCGCCGAGGGCGATGCGCACGTAGTGGGCGGGCAGGCGGCGGAAGAGCTGCAGGACGGCGACGGAGTTCGTGATGACCGTGAGGCTCGTGAAGGCGGAGCGGGTGAGCTCCTCCGCGAGATGGGCGACCGTGGTGGAGGAGTCCAGGAAGAGGATGTCGCCCTCCTCGACGTAGGCGAGGGCCGCGCGGGCGATGCGCTCCTTGGCGGAGGCGTTGACGGCGCGGCGTTCGACGTAGGAGCTGGCGGCGACGCCGCGTCCGGCCGGGGCGGCGTTGTCGACGAAGGCCACGCCGCCGCGCACGCGCTGGAGGACCTCGCGCCGGACGAGGTCCGCGACGTCGCGGTGGATCGTGGCGGACGAGACGTGGAAGGCCTCCATCAGCTCGGCGAGCGAGCAGTACTGGCGTGTCTTCACGTAGTCGACGATCCTGAACGACCGGATGTTCTTCATGGCGCATGAGTATAGCAGAACCGCGCCGTGAGAAGTTCTCAGTTCTTCTCAAATTTTCATCATGTCCTCTCATGCCGCGGGATTGATTCCGCGGCGCGTTCGGGGTAGAATATGTTCCTCGCTTTCAACAAAGGAAGGTACAGCAATGACAGTCAAGCCCGACAGCTACATGTACGAGATGATTCGTACGGAGCTCACGGACGCCGTTGGCGAGGCCAACGTCGACGTGAAGTTCGCCGACAAGTTCGGCCACTCGATCGACTACTACTGGATTCCGGAGATGTGGCACGACCGCGGCAGGAAGTGCCCGCAGCCCGACTTCGTCGTGCACCCCGGCTCGACCGAGGAGGTCGTGAAGGTCATGAAGATCGCGAACCAGTACAGGATCCCCGTGGTCCCGTGGGGCGGCGGTTCGGGTTCGCAGGGCGGCGCGCTGCCGATCTACAACGGCATCGTGCTCGACATGAAGCGCATGAACAAGGTGATCAAGGTCGACAAGACCGCCCTCACCGTCACGGCGCAGACGGGCATCATCACGAAGCACCTCGAGTGGGCCTGCAACAAGGAGGGCCTCTCCACGATGCACCTGCCGGCGTCGATCAGCTGCTCGACGATCGGCGGCTTCCTCGCGCACCGCGGCACGGGCGTGCTGTCGACGAAGTACGGCAAGATCGAGGACATGGTGATGTCCCTCGAGGTGGTCACGCCCACGGGCGAGGTCATCCGCACGCTGCCGGTTCCGCGCCATGCGTCGGGTCCGGACCTCACGATGCTGTTCCTCGGCAGCGAGGGCACGCTCGGCGTGATCACGGAGGTCACGCTCAAGATCCACCCGCAGCCCGAGAGCCGCCAGTTCCGCGCGTACATCTTCAAGGACTTCCACACGGCGATGCAGGCCGGCCAGACGCTCATGCGCAGCCGCCTCCAGCCGTGCGCGATGCGCCTCTACGACGAGACGGAGACGAAGACGCACGTCTCGAAGGTGTTCGGCATCAACCTCGACAAGGGCGCCTACCTCGTGTTCGGCTTCGACGGCCGCAAGGACATCGTCGACCTGCAGATGAAGCACGCCCGCGAGATCATGGAGGACCAGTTCAAGGGCCAGGACCTCGGCGCGAAGGGCGGCGAGTGGTGGTGGGAGAACAAGTACAAGTTCTTCTACCCGGGCTACATGTTCCACGTACCGCAGGCGTTCGGCACGCTCGACACGGTCGCGGACTTCTCGCACATCGAGAACGTCTACTGGGCGATGAAGAAGGTCGTCAACACGGAGTTCCCGGACGCCCGCTTCATCGGCCACTTCTCGCACTGGTACGACTGGGGCTGCATGCTCTACGCGCGCTTCATCTTCCCGGGCGACAAGGTCCCGCCGAACGCCCAGGAGGCGGCCGCGCTCTACAACGCGGTGTGGGACAGGGCCATCCGCGCGGCGATCCGCGAGGGCGGCGTGATCAACGAGCACCACGGCGTCGGTCTCAAGCTCGGCCGCTACGTCAAGGACCTCTACGGCACGGCGATGCCGGTGCTCGAGGGCATCAAGGCCAAGCTCGACCCGAACGGCATCATGAACCCGGGCAAGATGGGCTTCGCCGGCTGCTAACCCGCGGTAGTAAGTGGAACGTAGAAAGTAGAAAGTAGGAAGTCGAACATGCATATCGACAAGTACGAAGACGCGATCATGAACTGCCGGTTCTGCTTCATGTGCCGGCACCTCTCCGCGATCGGCAACGTCCGCTTCACGGAAGTGGACACGCCCCGCGTGCGCGCGGCGATGATCTACGGCCTGCGCACGGGCACGAACTCGTTCGAGGACGAGGACTTCGTGGACGCGCTCTACCGCAGCGACCTCTCCGCCTGCTGCCGCCGCAACTGCGTGAACGGCTACGACGAGAACGGCCTCTGCCTCGCGGCCCGCGCGGACGCGGTCGAGGCCGGCCACGCGCCGGAGGCCGTGAAGAAGCTCGCGGCGCAGTACGCGAAGAAGACGGGCTGGACGGCGACCGGCAAGGGCGACGTCGCCTACTTCCTCGACGAGACGACGGCGGCGGACAAGAAGACCGCCGACGCCGCGAAGAAGCTGATGACGGCCGCGAAGGCGCCGTTCAAGACGATCACGGGCGGCTGCATCGGCAAGGCCCTCAAGGTGCTCGGCTACCTGGGCGAGGCGAAGGTCTCCGCCGAGGCGTTCGCCGCGTTCCTGAAGGCCGAGGGCGTGAAGACGCTCGTCGTCTCCAACCCGGCGGCGTTCGACGCGCTGACGAAGGACTATCCCGAGATGGGGATCAAGCTCGGCTGCAAGGTGTACTGCATCAGCGGCTACCTGGTGGCGAGCAAGGTCGCGTTCAGGAAGGCCGCCGGCGAGGTCTACTACCTGGCGGACGACTTCATGCGCAACTACGACGGGTGCGCGTGCCCGGAGAAGCTGCTCAAGGCCCTCAAGGCGGTCAACAAGCCGTTCGGCACGAACGACGAGGAGACCTACTGCTGCGGCGAGGGCGCGGTGGTGCTGGACAAGCTCTACCCCGACGTCGTCAAGGCGCTGGCCGAGTACGTCGCCGCGCGCGCGGACGACCCGAAGAAGGACCGGATCGTGGTGCTCTCCGCCTACACGAAGAAGTACCTCGCGAAGTACGGCAAGCTCGACGTCGTCACGATGGACGAGCTCGCCGCGAGCTGCCTGTAAGGGCGGCTAGATGAACCGCAGGATGGCGGGGGTCACGTCCACGAGCGACTTCACGTGGGAACGGATCTCCGCCTCGTGCGGACCGAAGGCGATGAACGGCACGGGGTTGCGCGTATGCCCCCGTTCGTTCATCTCCTCGATGTTTCCATGGTCCGCGGTCATCAGCAGGGTGATGCCGGCGGCCTCGGTGAAGCGGACGAGCCGCGCGAGGAAGCGGTCGTAGGTGCGCAGCACGGCGCAGGCGCGGCCGTAGTCCATCGAGTGGCCGGCGACGTCCGTCTGGAAGAACTCGTAGAGCGTGAAGTCGTTGGCGCGCGCGAGGCCGAAGAGGTGCTCGGCGGCGTCCTCCGGCGTGACCTGGGGCACGTCGGGGTAGCGGTCCTGGATCGTCTCGCGGGTGAGGTCCTGCATGAGGGCCTGCTCGTCGAGCAGGTCGTCCAGGGTCGAAATCGTCTCCGGCGCGGTGAGGGCCATGACCGTCGTCACGCTCTTGAAGCGGCGGGGGACGAGCTCCTCGGGGTCGTCGATCAGGTAGGCGTCCGCGAACTTGACGCGCTTGCCGCGCGCGCGGAGCTCCATGAAGAGGTTGCGCTCCTCGATCTTCCGGCGCAGGCCGGGCCCGGGGAAGCCCTCGCAGTGGCGCCCCATGAAGACCGGGGCGTTGACGCCCGTGAACATGGTGGCCTGGCCGGTGGCGGACTGGGGGAGCCCCTCGACCGAGAGGCAGGCGTCGATGGGGACCGAATGCCGCTCGATCAGGCGGCAGAGCGCGGGGCAGACCTCGGGATTGACGGGGTTGTCCGCCGCCGGCTCCCGGAGCCCCACGCCGTCGATGAAGAGGAAGACGATCTTCACTTGGAGGCCGGAGCCTCCTGGGCCGGCGCCGGGGCGGGGGCCGCGGGCTTCGCGGGGAGGGCGGGCGGCTCGAGGCCGGCGGCCTTCATCTCGTCGCGCAGCGTCTCGAGGGACTTCTGGTCGTCCTTGGCCTTGTCGTGGGCGGTGGCGAAGTACTTCTTCGCCTCGGCGAAGTACTTGTCCGCGTTCGCGGCGTCGCCGAGCTCGCGGGACATGTTGGCGCAGCGCATGTAGTTGCGGGCGACGACCCAGTCGCGGGAATAGACGATGCCCGTCGTCGGGTCGCAGTCCTCGAAGTCCTTCTGCTCGTCGGAGAGCATGAAGTCGCCGAACACGAGCAGCTGCTTGATCGCCTCCCTGTTGTCCTTGGCGGCCATGGCCTTGTGGGCGCGCAGCTTGGCCGCGGTGCCGGTGCACCAGGCGGGCGTGCGGTTCGGGGCGCCCTCGGTCTCGAGGTACTTGATCGCGCCGTCGAAGTCGTTGGAGAGGAAGTAGCCGTCCAGGCGGCGCTCCTTGAGGGCGTTCGCGGCGGGGACGCTCAGGACGCCGGACTTGACCAGCTTCTCGGAGAACGCGAGCATCTCCTTCAGGCGCGCGACGTCCGCGGGCTTGGCGCCGCCGTCGCCCGCGAAGCGGATGAACTGGTCCTCGGCGAGCTGGCCGATGTAGTCGTAGGGCACGCGCGTGAGGCTGCCGCAGCGGAGCGTCCAGAAGCGCCAGGGGCTCTCGGACCCGTCCTCGGCCTTCTCGAACCAGGTGTGGAAGGCCTTCTCGGCGACGAGCTTCTCGAGGTAGGGGAGCACGGCCTCCGGGGCGCATTCCCGCAGGGCCTTGCTCGCCTCGCGGCGGGCCGCCCGGCGGCTCTCGTTCGTGTCACGCATGCTCCAGGCCCCGGCGACAAGGACGGCGGCGGCGAGGAGGACGGCGACGATGGATGCGGACTCGGCGACAAGGGCGGCTTTACGGGACATTACGGCTCCTTTAGGATTTCTTTGGCCATATTATAAGGCGAATTGCCATTTGACGCAAGGGGGTTCGTGCGGTATCATATAGGGCTGTTCCCGGCGTCGGAGGGTTTTCCGGATGGCCGGCGGGACGGAGAGCGAGAGGAAGAAGATGAAAGAAGTCGGAGTTGGCATCCTGGGGTTCGGCACGGTCGGCGCGGGCGTCGCAGAGGGTCTTCTGCGCAACCGCAAGGTGATGGCCGAGCGCCTGGGCGTGGATATCGTGCTGAGGAAGATCGCGGACCTGGACATCACGACGGACCGCGGCGTGCGGGTCGATCCGGACGTGCTGACGACGGACGCCCAGGGCGTGATCGCCGACCCCTCCGTGAACATCATCGTCGAGACCATCGGCGGCACGGGCATCGCCAAGACCTTCGTCCTCGCCGCCCTCAACGCCGGCAAGGCCGTCGTCACGGCCAACAAGAAGCTGCTCGCCGAATACGGCAAGGAGATCTTCGACACGGCCGAGAAGAACAACGTCGACATCTACTTCGGCGCGTCCGTCGGCGGCGGCATCCCGATCATCCGCGCCGTCCGCGAGGGCCTGGCCGGCAACGAGATCCTCCAGATCCACGGCATCCTCAACGGCACCTGCAACTACATCCTCACGCGCATGGAGAACGAGGGCAAGCCGTTCGACGAGGTGCTCGCCGACGCGCAGAAGCTCGGCTACGCCGAGGCCAACCCCTCGCTGGACATCGACGGCTTCGACACGGCCCACAAGGCGTGCATCCTCTCGGCGCTCGCGTACGGCTTCCAGCCGTCGCTCGACCAGGTGCAGGTCGAGGGCATCCGCAACCTCAGCGGCCTCGACGTCCAGTACGCGGCCGACTTCGGCTACCGCATCAAGCTGCTCGCGGTCGTCGCCAAGCACGACGCGGACATCGAGGTCGGCGTGCACCCGACGCTCGTCCCGTTCGACCACATGCTCGCCTCCGTCAACGGCGTCTTCAACGCGGCGATGGTGCGCGGCGACATGGTCGGCGACACGATGTTCTACGGCCGCGGCGCGGGCCGCCTGCCGACCGCCTCGACGGTCGTGGGCGACATCGGCGACATCGCGCGCAACATGGCCCACGGCGAGGTGCGCTACGCGCGCGCCGTGCCGACCTACGGCGAGGGCGTGACGAAGCTCCGCGCGCCGGGCGACATCGTCAGCCGCTTCTACCTGCGCTTCAACGTGGCGGACAAGGCCGGCTCCTTCGGCACGATGACCACGATCCTCGGCCGCCACGGCGTCTCCATCTCCGCGGCGACCCAGAAGCGCGCCGAGTCGGCCGAGACGGGCTTCGCGCCCGTCGTGGTGCTGACGCACCCCGCGCCGGCGAAGGCCATCGACGCCGCGCTCGCGGAGATCCGCGAGGCGGGCGTGCTGAGCGAGGACCCCGTCAAGCTCCGCATGCTCTAGGCCATGTCCCAGGAATGGAAGATCAGCAGCCGCGGGCACGTGTGCTCCGTCTGCCAGAAGCCGCTCGTCGACAAGGCGCCCGTCGTCTCCGTGCTCAAGGAGCTGCCGGACGGCTACGAGCGGCAGGACTGCCATCCCGAGTGCTGGAAGACCGCCCCCCGCGACTGGACCCCGTTCAGCCAGTGGGAGGGCGTCTACACGGCCCCGCCCCCGCCCGACGCCCGCAAGGAGCCCCTGAAGAAGGAGACCGCGGACGAGCTGCTGCGCCACCTGATCTCGCTCGACGACCCCGCGATGAAGAACGTCGTCTACGTGCTCGCGGTGATGCTCGAGCGCTCGAAGATCCTCGTGGAGCGCGACGCGCGCGAGCAGGAGGACCGCACGATCATCCGCGTGTACGAGCACCGGAAGACCGGCGAGGGCTTCATCGTGCTCGACCCGCGCCTCCGCCTCGAGAACCTCGCGGAGGTCCAGCAGCAGGTCGTGGCGCTCCTCTCCGGCACGAAGACGCTCGGCGAGGTCTCGGCCTCCGAGGAGGCCGCCGCCGCGTCCGACGCGGCCGCGGACCCCGAGCCCGTCCCCGCCGCGGATCCCGAACCTGCGGCCGAATCCCAGAATCCCAGTGAAGGTGAAGTGAAATGAGTCTTTCCGTTGGTATCGTCGGCCTCCCGAACGTCGGCAAGTCCACGCTGTTCAACGCGCTCACGAAGCGCCAGCAGGCCGCCGCCGAGAACTATCCGTTCTGCACCATCGAGCCGAACTCGGCGATCGTCGAGGTCTCCGACCCGCGCCTCGAGGCGCTCGCGAAGATCGTCAACCCCGCCCAGATCATCCGCGCGACCGTCGCGTTCACGGACATCGCCGGCCTCGTGAAGGGCGCCTCGAAGGGCGAGGGCCTCGGCAACAAGTTCCTCGCGAACATCCGCGAGTGCGACGCGATCCTGCACGTCGTCCGCTGCTTCGAGAACGACGACATCATCCACGTGCAGGAGGGCGGCAACAAGAGCGCCCCCATCGCCCCCGTCGACGACGCCGAGGTGATCGAGACGGAGCTCGTGCTCGCCGACATGGAGCAGCTCCAGAAGCGCTGCGACAAGACGCGCAACGAGGCCAAGAGCGACCCGAAGAAGCGCCCCGAGTTCGACGCGATGACCGCGCTCCTCGCGCACCTCGGCGAGGGGAGGCCCGTGCGCACGTTCCCGCGCGCCGAAGGCGACCCCATCCTGCCCGTCCTCCGCGACCTGCACTTCCTCACCGACAAGAAGGTCATCTACTGCGCGAACGTCTCCGAGGACGACCTCGCCGACCCGTCCGCCAACCCGCACGTCGCCGCGCTCAGGGCCTACGCCGACGCCCAGGGCTGCGAGATGGTCACGGTCTGCGCCCAGATGGAGGCGGACCTCGCCGGCCTCTCGGACGAGGAGGCGAAGGAGTTCCTCGGCAGCTACGGCCTGACGGAGGGCTCGCTCGACCGCACGATCAAGCTCGCCTACCACACCCTCGGCCTCGCCAGCTACCTGACCGCCGGCCCGAAGGAGGTCCGCGCCTGGACCTTCCGCCGCGGCTGGAAGGCCCCGCAGTGCGCGGGCGTCATCCACACCGACTTCGAGAAGGGCTTCATTCGCGCCCAGGTCGTCTCGTTCGACGACTACGTCAAGTACAACGGCGAATCGGGCGCCCGCGCCGCCGGCGCGCTGCGTCCCGAGGGCAAGGAGTACGAGATGCAGGACGGCGACGTGGTCGAGTTCATGTTCAGCAAGTAGGCCCCGATGTTCATCCACGGCGTCCAGACCCGCTTCCGCCTCTGCGAGCTCTTCGGCATCCCGCTGTACCTCGACCTCTCCCTGGCGATCCTCCTCCTGCTGTTCGCCACGGGCGGGAGCGGACTGCTCTCCGGCCTCCTCGGGGCCGTCCTGCTGCTGTTCTCGATCACCGCGCACGAGCTCGGCCACGCGCTCACCGCGCGCGCCTTCGGCTACGGCACGCACGACATCACGCTCTCCCTCCTCGGCGGCTGCGCGTCGCTGATCTCCCTGCCGCGGAAGCCGTCCCAGGAGTTCCTCACGGCCGTCGCCGGCCCCGCGGTGAGCTTCGCGCTCGGCGCCGCGGCCGTGGCCGGCATGTCCGCGCTCGCGGAGCAGGGCAGCGCCGCCGCGGCCTTCTTCCACGCCGTCACGGGGTCGCTGGGGTACGGGGCCATGGGGGCGCACGTCGTCTACTTCCACGGCGAGGAGCCCGTCCTCGCAATCGCCCGCGGCTCCTTCGCCGCGTTCGACCTGCTCTTCGACTTCGCCTGCATGAACCTCATGCTCGGCGCCTTCAACCTGCTGCCCGGCTTCCCGCTGGACGGCGGCCGCGTCTTCCGCAGCGCGATGGGCGCGTTCATGAACCGCGCCCGCGCGACCTTCATCGCGATGGTCGTCGGCCGCGGCGTGGCCGTCCTGCTGGCCCTCGCCGGCCTGCGCCGCCTGTTCAACGGCGGCAACTGGGGCTTCGTCACCATCCTCATCGCCTGGATGATCTGGAAGGAGGGCTACCGCGAATACCGCCAGGCCCTCGACGAAGGCGTCTGGGACGGGAAGTGGGACTTCTCCGCCCGCGTCTCCCCGCCCCCCTACGGCGGCAAGTCCGACGAGACCGAAGTCCGTCGCGGCCACTAGCCCACGCGCCCGTGCCCGGGGCGTCTCGCCCCGCGCCCCCCGATTATGGTATAATGTGCCCATGGCAGAGAAAACGGCAGTCTACCCCGGGACGTTCGATCCCATGACGCTGGGTCACTTCGACCTGATCAAGCGCGCCGCCGGGCTTTACGACCGACTCGTCGTGGCCGTCGCGGCCACGAGCACGAAGAACGGCGCGCTCTTCGACGCGGAACACCGCCTGGCGATGATCCGCGAGGACGTCGCCGGCGCCGGGCTGGAGAACGTCGAGGTCGAGGTCCTCGACACCCTGCTCGTCGACTTCTGCCGGAAGCGCGGCATCCGCACCGTCATCCGCGGCGTGCGCGTCTACTCCGACTTCGAGTACGAGTTCCAGATGGCCCTCACGAACCGCCGCATGGCGCCCGAGATCGAGACGCTCTTCATGATGCCGAGCGAGAACCTCGCCTACGTGACCGCCTCGACCGTCCGCGAAATCGCCCGCTACGGCGGCGACACCTCCACCTTCGTGACGCCCGCGGTGCAGAAGCGGCTGGCCGAATTCAGGGGATAGACATGGACGAAAAACTGCTCATCGACGTCGCGCGCCTCGACCCCGAGGGCGAGGACTACGAAGGCGTGCTGGACGACGCGGTCCTCGAGATGGACGGCGAGCTGCTGCGCCCCTTCGCGGGCATCCGCTACGAGCTCTTCGTGCAGCAGTTCGGTACCGAACTCCTGGTGCGCGGCACTCTCGCGCAGGACTTCGAGGCCGTGTGCGCGCGCTGCGGCGCCGACTTCGATTTCACGACCACCGTGGACGATTTCACCACAAGCGTCGAAATAGACGAAAAAACCGAATTTGTCGATTTGACGGATGAGCTCAGACAGAGTATAATACTGTCTTTGCCGTCATATCCGGTTTGTCGGCAGGACTGCCAGGGCGTCTGCGCGACGTGCGGGAAGAACCTCAACGAGGGCCCCTGCACGTGCACGCACGAGGAACAGGACAGTCGCTGGGGGGCGCTCGACGCCCTTGAACTGGGAAAGTAGTCGATTGAACAGAGAGCGTGAGCGGGTGAGCGAGTGAGCGCAAGCGGAACGCGCGGCCGCGCGAACGGGAATTGAACAGAGAGCGTGAGCGGGTGAGCGAGTGAGCGCAAGCGGAACGCGCGGCCGCGCGAACGGGAATTGAACAGAGAGCGTGAGCGGGTGAGCGAGTGAGCGCAAGCGGAACGAGCGAACACGCGAACACCACAGAAGAAAGAGAGAGTGCATCATGGCATCACCGAAGAACAAAAAATCCAAAATGCGCAAGCGCCAGCGCGTGGCCCAGCTCGAGAAGGCGATCGTCGCCTCCGTCCAGGCCTGCCCGGAGTGCGGCGGCATGAAGCAGGCGCACCACGTGTGCCCGAACTGCGGCATGTACAAGGGCCGCAAGGTTCTCTCCGTCGAGGCCAAGTAAGGCACCATGACGCGCATTGCGCTTGATGCAATGGGCGGCGACAACGCCCCGGGCGAAATCGTCCGGGGCGGTGTCGAGGCTGCCGTGGGCCTCGATGACGTCAAGGTCATCCTGGTCGGCATCCAGGACGCAATCGACGCCGAGCTGGCGAAGTATCCGAAGGATGTCGCCAAGGCCCGCGCGGCGGGCAAGCTCGAAGTGGTGGCCGCCTCCGAAGTCCTGGAAATGGACGACGAGCCGGCCAAGTCTGTCCGTGCCAAGACGGACTGCTCGATCAACGTCGCCATGCGCCTGGTGAAGGACGGGAAGGCGGACGCCTTCGTGTCCGCCGGCAATTCCGGCGCCGTGTCGGCGAGCGCGATCTTCATCCTCAAGCGCATCAAGGGCGTCCATCGTCCCGCGATCGCGACTGTTCTGCCCACGCGGCGTCCGATCCGCCCCCTGCTCCTCCTGGACGCGGGCGCGAACATGGACTGCCATCCGGACTGGCTCGTCCAGTTCGCGATCATGGGCAACGCCTACTCGAAGGCGGTGCTGAAGCGCACGAAGCCCCTCATCGGCCTCCTCTCCATCGGGACCGAGGACTGCAAGGGCAACGAGATGACCAAGGAGACGTTCGCCCTGCTGAAGGAGGTCAAGTCGATCGACTTCCGCGGCAACGTCGAGGGTCACGACATTTTCCAGGGCCAGACGGACGTGGTCGTGTGCGACGGCTTCGTCGGCAACGTGGTCCTGAAGACGGCCGAGTCGCTGGTGCACTCGATCAAGTACTTCCTGAAGAAGGAGTGCTTCAAGGGCATCGCGCGCATCATGGGCGCGATCCTGCTGAAGGGCGCGTTCAAGTCGCTCAAGCAGCAGCTCGACCCGGACATCTACGGCGGCGCGCCGCTGCTGGGCGTTCCCGGCGCCGTGATCATCACGC
This sequence comes from Kiritimatiellia bacterium, assembly GCA_016302985.1. GTDB lineage: Bacteria > Verrucomicrobiota > Kiritimatiellia > RFP12 > UBA1067 > RUG572. The sequence continues at coordinate 13,503 of JAEDMN010000069.1, forward strand.
ACGGCTCCTCCTCGCACAAGGCGATCTACCATGCCGTCCGCGTCGGCGCCAATGCCGCGCGCAACGACGTCTCGGGCCTGATCGCGCACGACATCGAGGAATACGAGTCCACCCGCAAGACCCTCTAGGGCCTCCGCGGCCAATTTTCCTTTCGGGGCGTTGCACAGCCTGGTAGTGCGTCTGCTTTGGGAGCAGAATGTCGGAGGTTCAAATCCTCTCGCCCCGACCACTTCCCCGCCTGGC
>JAEDMN010000317.1 GCA_016302985.1 Kiritimatiellia bacterium
GACATGCATCCGCTCGATCCCGCCGGCATGCAGTCGATCTTCGGGAAGATGGCGGGAAGTAGATAGGGGGCGGCATGACCTCGCATTTCAAGACGGACAAGGGTAGACCCATCTCCCTGCTCGGCTACGGCGCGATGCGCCTGCCGACGGTGGACGGCGGACACGCCAACGGCTGGGTCAAGGACGGCTATTCGACGTCGAACATCGACCAGGAACTCATGAACCGCCAGGTCAAGTACCTGCTCGAGCACGGCGTCAACTACTTCGACACCTCGCCGGCGTACTGCCGCGGCGAATCGGAGGAGCGGCTTGGCACGGCGCTGCGGGCGAGCGGCTACGACCGCAAGGACTACGTCCTCGCGACGAAGCTCTCCAACTTCGCGCCGCAGCAGCAGACGCTCGACGGCTGCAAGGCGATGTTCGGGCAGTCGCTGAAGTTCCTGCGGACGGACTACGTCGACAACTACCTGCTCCACTCCGTCGGCATGGGCGGCTGGGAGGCCTTCGAGAACCGCTTCCTGAAGAACGGCGCCGCGGACTGGTGCCGGAGCCTGCGCGACCAGGGGCGCATCCGGAAGCTCGGCTTCTCGTACCACGGGGACCGGAAGGCGTTCGACTGGTGCATGGAGCACCATGACAGATACCACTGGGACTTTTGCCAGATCCAGATGAACTACGTCGACTGGCTGCACGCGTCCGAGATGGGCCCGGGCTGGAACCTCGACGCGAAATACCTCTACGACACGCTGACGGCGAAGGGCATTCCCGTCGTCATCATGGAGCCCCTGCTCGGCGGACGCCTCGCGCGCTACAACTGGGCGCTGGCGCAGGAGCTGAAGCCCCTCGCCCCAGCGGACTCCCTCGCGAAGTGGGCGTTCCGCTTCTGCGGGTCCCACCCGAACGTGATGACCGTGCTCTCGGGCATGACGCGCATGAGCGACATCGAGGAGAACTGCGTCACGTTCTCGCCGCTGAAGCCCTGTTCCCCCGCGGAATTCGCCGCCCTCGAGCGCGCGGCGCAGGCGCTGCTGAAGCTGAACACGATTCCCTGCAACGACTGCAAGTACTGCATGCCGTGTCCGTACGGACTCGACATCCCGGCGCTGCTCACGTTCCGGAACCTGCTCGCGACGTCGCAGACCGCGCTGAGCGCGCAGGAGAAGCTCGCCCTCTACCGGAAGACGGTTCCCGAGGAGCTCCGCCGGGCCGACCACTGCACGGGCTGCCGGCGCTGCGTGCCGCACTGCCCGCAGGGCATCGACATTCCCAAGGCGCTCAAGGACATCGACGCCCTGATCGAGGAGGCGAAGAATGAAATCCACTAAGATCCTGAAGACCGTCTGTGCGGCCGCGATGCTGTCCGCCGTGACGGCGGCGTTCTTCGGCGTGCCGTGCACGGACTGGGCCTGCCGGCTCCAGCCGAGCGCCAGCTGGTGGTTCCTGGGCGTCGTCGCGCTGTCGTTCCTCTGGGGACGGTTCTTCTGCGAGGCGATGTGTCCGCTCGGGATCGTGCAGACGCTTGTGAACCGGCTCTGCCATCCGAAGACGCCGACGCGCCGTGTCTGCTCGCGCCTGCCGGAGACGCGCGCGCAGCGGGCGGTCCGTTCCGTGGCCGCCGTGGCGTTCGCGAGCCTGCTCGCAACGGGCTGCGGCGCCGCGTGGGCGATCGCGCCCTATTCGGTCTACGGGAAGGCGCTCGCGCTCTTCACGCCGGGGCTCGTCGTCTTCGCCGTGGTGGTCGTGCTCGCGGCGGTCGGGAAGGGGCGGATCTGGTGCAACTGGATCTGTCCCTTCGGCACGCTCTTCACCCTCGTCTCGAAGGTCGCGTGGCGGAAGCAGCAGATCGGCCCGTGCTGCGCGAACTGCCGGGCCTGCTTCCCGAAGCCCGTGAAGTCGGTCGAGGTCGCGCCCGAAGGCGCGGGCGTCACGCGCCGCGAGGCGCTGCAGGGCGTCGCGCTGCTCGCCGCGGCGGAGGCGGTGGAGAAGACGACGGACGGCGGGTTCGCGCCGGTGTCGCTGCACGCGTCGCCCGAGCGGGCGCGGAGCGTGCTGCCGCCCGGATCCGGTAAGCGGGGTGCGTTCGAGCGCCTCTGCGTCGGCTGCGACCTCTGCGTGAAGAACTGCCCGGGCGAATGCCTGCGTCCGTCGGCGAAGCTGCGGACGTTCGGCCAACCCGAGATGGACTTCGCGAAGGGGCACTGCATCCCCGGCTGCACGAAGTGCGGCGAGGTCTGTCCCGCCCGCGCGCTGGAACGGCTCGACGAGGAGGCGAAGCTCAACACGCACGTGGGCGTCGCCGTGTGGAGCGCCGGGCACTGCCTCCGGACGACCGACGGCACGCCCTGCCAGGCCTGCGTCCGGAAGTGTCCCGTCCAGGCGATCCACGACGTGAAGGGCGTCCTCGTCGTCGACGCGGAGGCATGTCTCGGCTGCGGCGCCTGCGAACACGTCTGCGCGGCGCGTCCGCTGCCCGCCATCGTGGTCTCCGGCTACGAGGACCAGCGGACCGTCCGGCGGATGGGCGAAGACGACCTTGTCGCAGAGATGCGCGCGCTCGTCGCGCAGGGGACGTCCGTCGTCGTCGCGAAGGACGGCGTCATCGTCGCCCGCGAGACGGGGGCGGGCGTGAAGCCGATCCTCGACCTCCTCGACAGGGACGCGCTCAAGGGGGCGCTTGTCGTCGACAAGGTGATCGGCCGGGCCGCGGCCGCGGTCTGCGTGCAGGGCGGGGCGCGGAAGGTCGCCGCCGCCGTGATGTCGCGGGACGCGAAGGCGTTCCTGAACGCGCACGGCGTCCCCGCGCAGGCGCAGGAACTTGTCCCGCGAATCGTCAACCGCGCGAAGGACGGACTGTGTCCGATGGAGGCGCGCGTGAAGGACCTCACGGACCCGCAGGCGATGGTCGAGGCGCTGAAGGAGATGCTCAAGAAGTAGAAGGGAGACAGCATGCACATGAATCGGAAGGAATTCGCGCTTGGGCTCGCGTCGCTGGCGACGCTG
>JAEDMN010000070.1 GCA_016302985.1 Kiritimatiellia bacterium
CCTCCGGCACTTAGGCCCCGAGCTCCCAGCCGCTGCGGTAGGTCGTCTTCAGATACTGGTTGGCGGCCGCGTCGTTCGTGAACTTCACGCCGTCCCAGAGCAGCTTCTTCAGGCCCGCGCGCGGCGCGGCGTTGCCGAGGAGCACCGTCGTCGCGAGCGGCGCGGAGTAGTCGAAGTTGCAGCCGCACGGACGGTTCGGGTTGCGGATCGCCCGCAGCCAGTCCGCGGGATGCGTGAGGCCCTTCTCGCGGGCGAACAGCTTCGGCGGACGCTTCTTGTAGAGTTCCTTCGGCCCGAACACGAGGCCGTCCCCGTGCGGCCCGATGCGGATGATGCCCTTCTCGCCGACGAAGATGGACCCGAGGCAGCCGAGGTTCTGCCCGTACTTCTTCTCCAGCTCCTCGACGACGGGCGGCAGATGCTGGAACGCGCGCTTCAGGCAGACGCCGATCTTGTTGACGTGCTCCTTGTCGTACGGGATGCCGGGCTTCACGCCGTCGTGCCAGTGCAGCGTCACGGCGTCCATGCCGTCGCGGGCCGGGAACTTCCAGTCGATCTCGGTCGACCAGGTCCAGCTGCCGGCGCAGCCCCACTCGGCGCGCTTCGCCTCCACGCTCTCGGGAACGACCTTGCCGAGGTCGAGCGCCCAGAAGACGGGATCGATGATGTGCGTGCCCATGTTGCCGATTGAGCCGTTGCCGTAGCCGATCCAGTCGTGCCAGTCGTGCGGATGCAGGCCGTTGTGGTCCGGGGTGCCCTTGTAGTAGTCGCAGACCGGAGCGGGACCGCACCAGAGGTCCCAGTCCATGCCCTTCGGCGGTTCGGCCTTCGGCGGGCGGTACAGCATCGCGTTCAGGCGGTCGTCGAAGCTCCAGACGTCGCGAACCTGCCCGATCGCGCCGGCGCGGATGTACTCGACGAGGCGGCGCATGCCCTCCTCGCTGTGGCCGTGGTTGCCGACCTGCGCGACGACGCCCGCCTGCTTCTGCACGGCGTGCATGACGCGCACCTCCTCGACCGTGAGCGCCATCGGCTTCTCCACATAGACGTGGAGCCCCTTGCGCATCGCGAGGACCGCGGCCAGCGCGTGGTGGTGGTTCGGCGTCGCGATCGCGACGGCGTCGAGGTTCTTCGCCTCCTTCTCCAGCATCTCGCGGTAGTCGTAGTAGGCGCGGATCTTCGATGTGTCCGTCTGCGGCTGGTGGGCCTTGACCACCGCGCGCACGTTGTTCCAGTGGCTGGGATCCGGCTCGGCGAGGCAGACGATCTCCTCGTTCGGGCCGCACATGTCGTTCAGGATGCCGTAGCGCGTGCTCTGCCCCATGCGCCCGCCGCAGCCGATGAGGCCGATGCGGACCTTCCGCGCGCCGGCTTCGGCCGCGCGGATGTTGAACAGGGGGAGCGCCGCCGTGCCGGCGGCCAGTTTCAGGAAGCTTCTTCTCTGCATGGAGTTTTGTCCTTGAATCAACGGAGGTAGAACGTCGTGCCGCCCGGGTAGACGAGGCGGAGCTTCGTGCCGGAGACGTTCAGTCGCCACGGCCCGGCCGGGAGTCCCGACAGGTTTGCGGAGAGCGTCCCGACGTCGCCCGCGAAGCCCTTCTCGGAGTCGGCGAGCACGTGGATGCCGCGCTTCGGCAGGTCGGCCGCGTGCGCGAACGCGACGGCCGTCACGCCCGTCAGGTCCAGCGGCGCGTCCGTGACCGTCAGCGGACGGCCCGCCAGCACGTCGTCCATGTCGACCGTCCACGTGCCCGTGAAGGCGAACGCGCCGCCGAGCGTCGTCGCCCCCGCGGGCGCCGGGTTGTTGAACGACACGGCGCCGGCCGTGGTCGTGAAGAGCGAACCGTCGCCCGGATCGACGGGGAGCGTGTAGTTGGATGCCCTCAGCTCGTCACGGCCCTGGAAGTCGATCGCGAACCCGAACTCCGGCCTGACGCCGTCGAGGGTGTTCGTGCAGGCCGAGCTCGGCCCCGCCCCGCCGCCGCCCTGTCCGAGGCGCAGCTCGAAGCGGTGCGCACCGGGGGCGAGCTCGACCGTCTTCTTCGCCGCGAGGTTCCAGTTGCCGTCCGCCAGCACGACCTCGCCGTCGATCCAGAGGCGCGTCTGGTCGTCGAACGACTCCATGAACGTCCAGCGCACGGGCGCGTCGCCGCGGTTCCAGATGAAGCCCTTGTAGACGGCCGTCGTGTCGTCCGACCAGCCGGACGTCGTGTTCGCCTTCGCCGTCGTCAGCTGGATGGCGCCGCCCGTGGTCTCCGCCGTCCAGTTGCCGTTGCCGGAGAGCACCGTCTCGTAGAGGCCCGGTCGCTCCGCCAGGCGGTCCGCCAGCACGACCGAGCCCGCGAGCGCGGAGCCGTTCCGCTCGACCAGGCGCGCGCCGTCGAGCACGAGCTCGCCGTCGCCCGTCTTCTCGATGCGGTCGCAGACGAGCGTCACGTTGCAGAGCGCGCCGGAGGTCACGCGCACCACGCCCGCCGTGACCGTCTGGCCGGAGCCGTCGAACGTGCCGCCGGCGAGGACCAGGTCGTTGCCCTCCGGGAACGCCCCCGGGGCGACCACGCGCAGACGACCGCTTTCGACCGTGACGGGTCCGTTGAACGCGTTCGAACCCGAGAACACCACCGTGCCCGTGCCCGTGGCGCTGCGCACCGTGACGCCGCCCGTCGTCGCGTTCGCCGCGAGCGTGGCCGTGCCGGAGTAGACGTTCGTGAAACCGCCGCCCGTGATCGTCACCGTCGGCGCGCCCGTGTAGCCCGTGCCGGGGTTCGTGATCTTCACGCCCGTGACCTTGCGCGTCCGCGAGTCGTACGTGCAGACCGCGGTCGCGCCACGTCCGCCGCCGCCCGTGATCTTGACGAACGGCGCGCCGATGTAGTTCGACGCGTTCTTCAGCGCGTCCGGGATCGAGATGGACGCGACGCCCTGGCCGGACGCGGCGGTGAGCGCGTGGTTCACCGTCAGTGTGAAGTTCGAGGCGTCGAAGACGGCGCCGCCCGCGTAGAGCGTCACGGCGTCCGCGTGCCGCACGGCGTCGGACGGGAACAGTTTGTTGTTCGACGTCGCGCGGAAGACGCCGCCGTCGAAGTTCAGCAGCGCGACGACCGTCTCGCGGTTCGTCTCGAAGTAGTTGCAGTTCGCCGCAAGTGTGCCGCACTGGAGCAGGCCGCCGTTCCTCAGGTTGATGACGGCCTGGCAGTCCCTGCGGTTGCCGAACCACGTCGTCTGGTTGCCGAAGAGGGCCTCGCCGCCGTCGACCGTGAACGTCACCTGCGAGCCGGAGCCCGTGCCGTTGTCGTCGTTCTCGCCCAGCGCGAGCATCGCGCCGGGGGCCCGGAAGTCCACGAGGCCGCCGTCCATGTAGAACGCCGCGCTGCCGCCGCGGCTCAGGCCCAGGCGGCCGGCGGTCATCTTCGGGATGTACTTGAAGAGGCCGCCGTGCACGACCATCACGCCCATCGCCTTCCCGTTCGCGCCGCCGAGGGTTCCGTAGCCCCACCAGTCGAGCTCGCCCGCGTTCAGCTCGTAGTAGCCGTAGCCCGCGTCGCCGACGCGGATGTCGTTCGCCCAGCCGCCCTGGTTCTCGACGAGGCCGCCGAACTGGTGGACCGCGCCCTGGGCCTCGCCGCTGTTGACGCCGAGGTTGACCTTGTGCTTCACCGTCGCGCCGTCGGCCACCGTGACCAGGCCCATCCCGCTCGCGCTCGTGCCGACGAGGATGCCCGCGGTCGCGGAGTTGACCGCGCAGTCGTTCGTGCCGCCGAGGAAGCAGCCCGGACGGACGTGCAGCTCGGCCAGTTCGCGCGCATTGGCGCCAATCTGGGTGTTCTGGCCCGTGACGGTCGACAGCTTGAGCGCCGCGCCGTTCGTCAGCACAAGCTTCGACGCGTGGTGCTGCACGACGTACATCGTGCGGTGCTCGTTCGCGCCGTCCAGCACGAGCGAGCCGGCCATGGCCAGGATGGCGCGCGGCACCTCGAGGCGGCCCTGCAGCGTGAGCGTGCCGGCGTCGTACTTGGAGAAGCCGCCCTGCGCGAAGAGGAGGTCGTCCGTCCAGGTCCGCTCGCCGGACTTGAGACTGACGCCGAGCTGGGCGTTGGACGGGATCTGGCCACGGGAGACGAGCGCGTTCGCGTCCGCCGCCGTCCAGCTCCCGCTGTCCAGACCGAGGATGAGCGTGGCGTTGGACACCTCGACCTTCCCGGGGTCGTCGTAGCCCGGCAGCGCGTCCTTGTGCGCGACGTAGAGGTCGCCGCCGCTCACGTACGTGCCGCCCGCATAGCTGTTCGTGCCGTAGAGGGAGACGCGGCCCGCGGGGCCGCTCACGCTGCGCAGGCGGCCCGGGCCCGTGATGTCGCCGTACACGGAGCCGTGCACGTCCGCCTTCGCGAAGATGCTCACGTCGCCGGCGCCGAGCGTGACGGGGCCCGTGATGCGGTTCTGGGAGTCGTTGCCGCTGCGGAACTGGACGGACGAGCCGCCGAGGAGATCGAAGGTCCAGTTCAGCGGATTCGACATCTGGTAGAGGTCGAGCAGCGCGCCGTCGCGGATGCGCAGCGTGTTCGCCGGTCCCTGGGTGTAGGTCGTCGACGTCTCGCTGGACCAGTAGCCCTCCTTCACGTCGATCGTCACCGGCCTGTCGCCCGTCGTGAGCGCGATGCCCGTGAGGCAGACGAGGTTGCTGCCGACCTTCTCGATGCTGTGGCCGTTCATCGCGAGCGCGCCGCTGCGGAAGTCCCAGCGGCCGACGGACTCGCTCTTCGCGCCACCGCCGCCGCCGAAGACGACGTCGCCCGCGAGCGCGCCGTTCCGCAGCGCGTTGAACTGGCTCTTGCCGCTCGTGTTGACGATCGCGCCGCGGCCGTCCGGGCCCGCGCCGGCGACGACCACCGTCCGCGCGCCGAGGCTGACCGTCTCGTTGGCGAGGCCGTCCGTCGCGACGTCGAGCGCCGCGCCGTCCTCGACCACGAGGCGGCCGGACACGTTCCCGAACGCGCTGCCCGTGACGCCGAACCTGAGCGTGCCCTCCTTGACGACGACGTCGCCCGCGAGGTCGGGGCTGGCCTTGGCGACCGTCAGCATGCCGGCGCCGCGCTTCTCGAACGCGCCCCTGCCGGAGAGCGCCGGCCCGAGCGTCGCGTCGGACGCGTTCTCGACGGCCAGCACGCCACCGTAGATGGCGGCCCTGGCGAAGCCCGTCAGGCCGCCCGCGAGGACCGCCGTGCCGGCGCCGTTCTTCGCGAGGGCGTCGGAATCCGCGCCCGCGACCGCCGTCTCGACGCGCAGCAGGCCATCGGAAGCGAGGTTGAGCGAACCGCCCTTCGGCGCGACCGTGCCCGCGCCCGCGACCGTGAGGGCGGCCCCGCCGTCGCCCGTGCCGAGCGTGCCGACGGTGAAGGTCTGGCCCGCGCCGAGCAGGAGCGTCGAGGCGCCGGGGATGTCGAGCGTGTAGCCGAGGGCCGTCACGGCGTCCGCCGCGAGCGCGTTGTCGGGGTCGGACGCCGCGCCCTCCGCGGTGATGCGGTAGAAGGCGGACGCGGCGGACGCGACCGTCTCGCCGCGCGTCTTCAGGGGCGTGCCGTCCGCCGCCTGGAAGGTGATGACCGAACTCGCCGCCATGCCGACCCCGTTCGAGGCGACGACGCGGTAGCACGTCTTCACGGAGGGGTCGTAGGCGCTGGGGAACGTGGCCGCGCGCGTCTCGGGACGCGTCTCGGCGACGTCCGTCCACGGCCCCGTGGAGTCGGGGGCCTTCTGGACATAGTAGCGGTTGACGTCCGTCGCCGCGTCCCAGGTGAACGCGAGGTCGGAGGTTCCGTCGACCACGCGGCCCGAGCAGACCGGGGCGCTCGGCGCCACCTTGCCGAAGACGGCGATGCCGGAGAAGTGCCCGTTGTCCTTCGTCTGCTGCATCAGGACGGCGATCCGGCCGTTCGCGTCCGCCGTGGTCTCGTACTGCTTGCAGAGCGCCTTCCACGGGCCGCCCGCCTCCCTGTAGATGTCGATGTCCGTCTCGGCAACGACGCCGTTGAAGGACACCTTCCAGATGCGCATGCCCGTGCCGTTGCCGCCATTGGAACCGCCAAAGTAGTTCTCGGTGAGATGGAGCTCGACCTTGTAGGTGGCGCCGGGGACAAGCCCCGTGAACGTCGTCGTCAGGCTCGCGCCCCAGCGTTCGAGCTGGTAGATCGCCTCGGGCGCCCAGGTGTTCGGCAGCGACCGGTCGATCGCGTGCGAGCTCGCGCCGCCCAGCGTGCCGCCCGTCACCGCGCTCGCGACATACCGGAACGGCAGCGCCTTCGCCGCGTCCACCGGCGTGCCCGCGTAGCCTTCGATGAAGCCATATCCATCCGCCGTGCGGTCCGCCGCGAGAACGGACGCCACGCATCCTACGAAAGCACCAAGAAGGGAGATATTGAGTTTCATGGCATTGATTATCCCATTTGTGAAGGGTCCCTGTCAAGACAGCGGGGGGGACAATTCGCCATGTCGGGAATAGTTCTCAATGGTCACGTGAGAATCGTTCTCAATGGTCACGTGAGAATCGTTCTCAATGGTTCGCCGGAGAGGTGCCGGAAGTGCGGATGAGAATAGTTCTCAATGGTCCGGTGGAGACGCGGAGGCGGACCATTGAGAACTATTCAGCGAGGGGGACGGGACCCTATTGGGCCGGCTTCGGTTTCCGGTTTGGACGGCTGGGACGGTTCGGCCGATGGGGCCGGTTCGGACGGTTCGTACGGTTCGTACGGTTCCTGCGGCCCCCTCCCCCGAGCTGTGCTCGGAGAAGGAAGGTCTCGGCCGGCACGAGGTGCTTCCAGGCGAAGGCCTGCTCGTACTCGTCGCAGGGCACGACCGGGACGCGCACAGTCAAGCCATTGATTTCGGCGCGGGCGAACAGTTCGATGGGGCACAGTCCCCCGGGGGTTCGAGGCAGGTCGCGCGGCAGCACGTCGTCGAAGAGCCTGAGCTTCGCCGCCACCCGGTCGACGCCCGCAGTCGCCACCGCCCCCTCTGCCGCGATGTAATTCGGAAATTCAATCGCCACATCGCCGGAGAACCCATCCTTACGGACAATTCTGAATCCCATGGAGATTGCCCGTCCCCTTTTCAGGGGCAGGGTGGAGCGGGTGGAATACACCGCGAAGCCCGGATTCGGCGTCCGAATGTCCAGCCACCAGGCGTAGTCGGGTCCGCCATGGCCGGTCCGGTCCGTGATTTCGGCGACATACCGCCCCGGTTCCCTGAAGTCGTACAGTCCGACCGGGTCGCACTCGCCCTGGGGGACCGTCCCCGTGAAGACGGCGTTCGTCATGTCGTCCCATTGCGCAAGGGCGGGACCGCCCCCCTCCTTCCGCAGCGTCAGGACGGCGTCCAGCGGGGACCCCTTCCGGCGCGCCGTCACTTCGAGGACCCGCGGCCCGGGCGCGTCGACCGTGAACGTCTTCGCGCAAACCTGTCCCGCCGCCGCCACCACGCCGTCGGCGTCCGGCAGGGGAGGCCTCCCGGCATCGTCCACGAGGACCGAATAGACGAAGTCCGCGCGGCCGCGGTAGAGGACGTCGTGGATCTCCAGCGTGTACGTCCCCTCCGCGGGCGGCGTGTAGCGCAGTTCCGGGTCGGGACGGAAGCGGGCCGCATCGTCCGCCGTCGCGACGACCTTCCCGTCCGCGTCCTTCAGCACGAGCACCGCGTTGAAGAACCCCGGCACGGCATCCCCGATGTACGGCTGCAGCTCGCGCGCCGTCACGGTGAAGGCATAGGGGCGGCCGGCCGCGAGCCGGAGGCGGAAGACGTCCGTCTCGCCCGGCATGACCTGCCCGTCCAGCACGGCGCCGCCCACGCGCACATCGGCCTGCGCCGGCTCCTTCCGGGGCCGGTGGGGCGGCGCGTAGAGCGGCTCGGCCGTGTGCGCGGCCGCGGTGACGAGCAGCGGACGCGGCGCGGACAATCCCTGTCCGCCCACCGCGACCAGAGACCGCACGCCGGGCTGCGCGTCCGCGTCGACGGACACCGTCACCAGCATCATCTGGCGCAGGGACGGGGACGCCTGCAGCGCGTTGCGCGGCGTGTACAGGTCGCGCGCCACGATCGCGAGCTTCTGGTCGTCCAGCGTGCCGAGCACGGTCCACCAGCGGTTCGAGCGCCATTCGTCCAGCCGCGGCTCCTTCGGCAGCGGCGGCTCCGCACGGTCGCCCCGCGCGATGCCGTCCAGCCAGTGCGTCAGGTGCACACGCTGCCGGCCGGCCGGAGGCGGAAATCCCGGGACGAGTTCCACCTTCTGGACATGCACGCCCGTCCCCGACACCCAGACCGACCCGACGCCCTGCAGCGCCTGCCCGCCGACGACCAGGCGCACGGTCGTCCCGGCCTGCACGCCCGCGGGATAGACGTAGCCGACGTACGGATCGGCCGCATGGCACAGGCATGCGGCAAAGACGGCGGTTCCGAGGAGGCTAAGCGTAGATTTCACGGAGACGTCCCTCCCTGGACTGCGGCGGCAGCACGGTCATCTTCTTGCCGCGGGTGTTCGCAAGCGGGCCGTCCGGATCGATCCCCGCCCGCTCGTAGATGCTGCCCAGGAAGTCCTGCGGCGCGACGGGACGCTTCGCGGGCAGGCTGCCGGTCTCGTCGGACGCACCGACGACGCAGCCGCCCTTGAACCCGCCGCCGGCGACGAGCGCGGAGAAGCAGCGCGCAAAGTGCCCGCGGCCGCCGTTCCACGGCGCCTCCCAGCCGACCTTCGGCGTCCGCCCGAACTCGCCGGACATCCAGACGACGGTCGAGTCGAGCAGGCCCTTCGCCTTCAGGTCCGTGAGAAACGCCGCAAGCCCGCGGTCCATGTCCGCCGTCCGGCGCTTCATCGTCTCGAAATGGCGCTTGTGCGAGTCCCAGCCCGGCACGTTCACCGTCACGTACGGCACGCCGTACTCCACCAGCCGGCGTGCGGCCAGCAGGGACTGTCCGATTTCGTTCCGCCCGTAGCGCAGCCTCGTCTCCTCCGTCTCGCGCGACAGGTCGAACACCTGGGCGGCGTCACCCTCGGCGATCCGGCGGGCCTCCTTGCCGGCCGCGTCGAACGCCGCCGCACGGGCGACGTTGCCCGCATCCGCCGGCGCCCAGGCGTCAAGCTGCCGGAGCAGGTCGAAACGCGCCGCCGCGGCTTCGGCGGAGACGCCTGCGGGCGGCACGATGCCGTCCACCGTGAACCGCGGCGCGTTCGGACGTCCGCCCGTCACGAGTGGAGCCGCCGCGTCGCCGAGGAACCCGACTTCGCTGAACCGCCCCTTTGCCCGGGTGAGGATCACGTACGGCGGCAGGTCGCCCGCGTAGTCCTTCCGCTTGGCCTCGGCGATCACCGCGCCGATGGCGGGACACACCTCGCCGCCGCCCGGCAGGCGCCCCGTCTGCATGAGGTAGGTCGCGGTCTCGTGCCCGAACTCGGTGTGCGTCATGCTGCGGATCACGGAATAGAGGTCCGCGCACTTCGCGAGTTCGGGCCACCATTCGTGGATTTCCATCCCCGGCACGTTCGTCGGGATGGCCTTCAGGCCGCCGTTGTAGTCCCGTCCGGCGTCCGGCTTCGGGTCGAACCCCTCGAGATGGCTGGCGCCGCCCCACTGCCAGATCTCGACAACGCATTTCGCAGGCTTCATGGTCAGATCCTGAAGAGGAATTCCTTGGTGTTGACGAGGCACCAGGCCACGTCGCGGAGCGTCTCGTAGGGACGCGCGGGACGCTTCCGGCGCAGTCCGCCACGCCGTTCCCAGAGCGCCCGCACGACCCCGCGCTCGCGCGCGGACGGCGCGCGCCCCAGGAGCTTCCAATAGAGATCCTCGACGCGTTCCCCGAACGACAGGGAATAGACGGGGGAAGCGGGCGCGTCGCCGGCTCCGGTCCCCTTCCCGCCCCCTTTCCGCCAGGGACCCGGCGCCACGATGCGCCCGAGCTGGCCGTGGAGGCGCCCCGAATTGAAGAGGTAGAGTCGCTGCTTGGCCGTGACCTCGAGCCCGCGCTCCTCAGGAAGCCCCGTGTCGCGCGCGGGGCGGCCGAACAGCGTGAGGAAGCCGTTGGAGATCGACCCGTCCTCCACGCACACGGTCGCGCGCTTCGGCGGCAGGAAGGTGAACGGTTCGGGGGCGGGGGACTGCAGGTCGCGCACCGATCCGCTCAGCGCGCAGAAGGCATCGTCGAGCACCTCCGCGTCCAGGCGGCGCGCCGGGAAGCCGCCCGTCACCGAACCGCGGGCATATTCGTCCGACAGGACGATGCCGCGGAGGAGGTCCTTGAGCCGGAACTCGCCGGGCGACGGGACCTCGGGCGCGTCCGGGCCGAAGATCCAGCCGCGGACCAGCTTCTGGAACGCGGCCGCCGTCTCGGCGCGTGCGGTCCCGAACAGCTGGTCGCAGAGCGCCCCGCGCCGGTCCTCGCCCTCGACGTAGACGACCTCCTCCTTCCATTCGCGCGTGTCCTTGATGCGGACGTTCGCGAAGAAGGCGGCGAGCTCCGCCCGGCGCGCGGCGGAGAGCTGCGCCGGCGGGAGGCCGAGGAACGTCTGCGCGGCCGCTTCGGCCCAGCCCTCGGGGGTGCGCCGGTCGGTCGCGCGGAAGAAGTTCGCCTCGGCGTCCCGGAAGTCGCTGCCCTGCGCAGTCAGCAGCGCGCGCCCGAAGGCGTCCCACGGCTCGTTCCCGGCGACGAACGCGCGGATGCGGGCGTGGTAGACATAGACGGCGTTCGGCCAGAGGTTGATCGGGAACTCGCTCTTCACGCGGAGGACGTCGCAGAAGCGCATGGTCCAGTAGTCGGCGAAGGCGTCCGACGCCAGCAGCCGGTCCACCAGCGCCGCGCGCTTGCCGGGATCGGAGGAACGCGCATAGGCCTGCGCCTCCTCCTTCGTCGGGATGCGTCCCGCGAGGTCGAGATGCAGCCGCCGCGCCAGCACGCAGTCCGTGGCCGTGCCGTCGGGATTCTCCCAGATGCCGGCCTCGGCCGGCTGCGCGCCAGCCGTGCCGAACAGGTTCCGCGGCCAGAGGGCCAGGGACGCCGCCCCGCCGAGGAACAGACGCCGTGTCGTTGTCATCATATGCAGTCCTGTCACATTGGATAGTATGCACGGGACGGTCGCGAATCTACACTGTGGTATAATACGCGACATGAGAATGTCCGTCCCCCTCCTGGCCGCCCTCCTGCTGTGCGGCTCCCTTGCCGCGGCGAAACCCGCGGACACCCTCCGCGCCGCGCTGGAACGGGACGACCCCGCGCTCGACGTGCGGGGCGGGGCCGTTCCCGGCACGGTGCTCGCGGCGGGGCCGCGCGCCACGCCGCTGGTCCTCGGCCTCGCGGCCGGCATTCCCGCCCCGGTCGCGGCCGCGACGACGGTCGGCCGCGGCCGCGTCGTGGCGATCGGGCACACGGCCTTCCTCGAGGGGAAGGCGATGGCCGAGGTTCCCGGCAACGCGGTCTTCCTGGGCCACGCGCTCCGCTGGCTCGCGGGCGGGAAGCCCCCCGCCCGGATCTGGCTCGACGACAGGCTCAGGGGCCTGAAGGACCCGCTGGGCTCGGACGCCCGCAAGGTCGAGTTCGTCTCCGTGCCGGACGGCCTGGCCGCCCTGCCGAAGGCCGCCGTCGTCGTCCTGGCGCCGGACTGGCACCCGCTTGCCGCGATGCCCGCGGTGCGCGCCTTCCTCATGCGCGGCGGCGCCGCCCTCTGTCCCGTCGTCGGCTGGGGCTGGCACCAGGTGTCCGGCGGCAAGTCCTTCAGAACCGAGAGTCCCTTCAACGCCCTGCTCGCGGCGGACGGGCTCTCCACCGACGGACGCTGCCAGGCGCGGCCGTCCGACCGGGGCTTCGAGGTCCGGCCCGCCTTCGATTCCGTGCTCGACTTCCTCGGCCAATGGTACGCGGACCCGACGCGGATCTGGCCCGCGCGGCCCGAGGCCGCCGCCTATCCGGGAATCCCGCCGCCGAAGTCCGCCCGCATGACGCGCACGGTTCCGGTCGACCTGTCGGTCCCGCGCTGGCACGGCACCGGCCTCTTCGCCGCAGCCGGGGAGAAGCTCACGGTGCAGCTGCCGCCCGGCGCCGAGAAGAAGGGCCTGAAGCTCCGCATCGGCGCGACGACCTGCCGCCTCGTCGGAAAGAAGAAGCTGGCACGTCCGCCCGTCGTCGACCTTGAAGTCCCCCTCGAGACGCGCACGCTCGCGCTCGCCTCGCCCTTCGGCGGCCCCGTCTACCTCGTCGTGCCCAAGGGCCTCTCGGGACGGATCGACGTCAAGGTCGGCCCCGCCTGCCCGATGCCGACCTACACGCTGGGGAAGACCTCCGCCGAGGCCTGGCGGAAGCGCCGCGCGCTCCCCGCACCCATGGCCGAACTCGCGACCGACAAGATCGTCCTCACGGTGCCCAGCGAAGTCGTCCGCGACCTGGACGACCCCGCGCCGCTGCTCGTGACCTGGGACCGGATCATGGACCTCGACGCGAAGCTCACGGCGATCCCCGCGGCACGCGAATCGCCCGAGCGCTTCTGCTGCGACGTGCAGCTCTGCGCCGGCTACATGCACGCCGGCTATCCGATCATGATCCCGATGGACAGCGCGAAGCGCCTCACGAACCTCGACCTGATCCTCCGGGGCGAAGGCGACGTCTGGGGGCTTTTCCACGAGATGGGGCACAACCACCAGAACCGCGACTGGACCTTCGACGGCACGGGCGAGGTGACGGTCAACTTCTTCACGCTCTACTGCCTGCGCCACCTCTGCGGGAAGACCTCCCGCCAGACGCGGATGGGCGACGCGCGCCTGGCGGAGAAGGTGCGGCAGTGGAACGACGCGGGGCGCCCGCTGGACGAATGGAAGAAGGACCCCTTCCTCGCGCTGGACTTCTTCGTCCGCCTCGAGGAGAAGTACGGCTGGACGGCCTTCGAGAAGCTCTTCGCCGAATACCGCGCGCTCAAGCCTGCGGAACGGCCGAAGACGGACCTCGACAAGCGCCGCCAGTGGTGCGAACGCCTCTCGCGCATCGTCGGCGAGGACCTCTCGTCCGAATTCGCCTTCCTCCTCCGCGACTAGCGGTTCGCCGCCACGCGCGCGGCCTGCTCGGCCATGCGCGTGCCGTAGACGACGAGCGTGTCGCGGAAGTCCTCGACTTTCGGACTCAGCGCGACGGGGCCGAGGTGGATGACGGGACGCCCGCAGGCCGCGCCGCCGGAGTAGACCAGCATGCCGCGCACCATCAGGACGGTCAGCAGGTTCGAAATGACGTTTTCCGCGCCGCCGTGCACGTACTGTTCGGTCGCGAACGCACCGCCCAGCTTGCCGGCGAGGTTCAACCCGCCCGTCCCCTTCTCCAGCCACACGTGCATGTCGGCCGTCATCTCGGCCATGTAGGTCGGGCAGCCGACGATCACCGCCGCGCTCTCGTTCACGAACACCGCGTCGACGTCCGCGATCGGAAACGTCCTCACTTCCGCGCCCGCGACCGCGCGCGCGCCCTCGGCGATGCATTCGGCGGCCTTCGTCGTGTTCCCCGTCTTCGAATCGTAGATGATCGCGATCTTCATGTCCTTCCATCCTTTCGCTGGTTCACTGGCGGAGCGCCTGCTCGATCCGGTCGCAGAGGGCCGGATACCAGGGCAGCGCACACGTCTCAAGTTCAGACTTCCGTCCCGCGCGCATGTCATAGGGCGCGATCACGACGGAGACGTTTCGCAGGCCGGCGGCCTGGACGAGATAGA
>JAEDMN010000318.1 GCA_016302985.1 Kiritimatiellia bacterium
AAATCTTGTTTTGGACAATCCGCGCGTATGGACTACGATCCGGAGTTGTTACGATCTTGTAGACACGTCCGGGAGCTATGCATTCATGAAGCGCCGCCTGCAGCGAAGAAAGCTTTCGGACATGCACCGTGCGACCGTGACTTTCCGCCTGGGATTTATGGGGAAGCTACTGACAACCCTGTATCATCCAACTCGTGCCTTTCTGCGGATCAGATACAGGGGAGGGTATGAGACCGTCTACACGGTGAGCGCGTGCAATCTCGAGGCTCCGTTCTTCCATTGCGCCATTCCGGACTCCGCGACAGAAATGCGGCAGTTTCTGGAAAACAAGCTGAACAAGGATGTCGAGTCCATTTCCATAGAGAGTTCCGATCCCCTGTACGTGGCGGAGAAAGGTGTTGTCTGGGAGTGAACCCCAGACCGCCCGAAATGTACATCGCGCGAAAGCGCGATGTATAGTTTTTACATTCTGTGTACAAAACGGCTTCCGGATTCTCGTCCAGAAGCCGTTTCCACGTCTTGGCACGGCGTTTGCTAAGTATCCAGCGTCAAAACAATTTCGCGGCGGATGTCCGTCGCGGTCAACGAAAGGGATACGAAAATGAGCAACTGCGCCAGATTGTCGGCGACGAAGAGAGTGGCGGCGCTTAAGGCGGGCGCCCCCTGTGCGGCCCAGGAGGTCACGGACATCGGCTACGCCGACGACGTGTTCACCCGCGAGACGATGAAGACGTATCTCTCCAAGGAGACGTACAAGAAGCTGCTGAAGACGATCGACGGCGGCCAGCCGCTGGACGAGACGATCGCGGGCGAGGTCGCCCACGCGATGCGCCACTGGGCGCAGGACCGCGGCGCGACGCACTACACGCACTGGTTCCTGCCGCTCACGGGCGGCACGGCCGAGAAGCACGACGCGTTCCTCGAGATCAAGGACGGCCAGCCGGTGCAGGCGTTCTCCGGCAAGAACCTGATCGTCGGCGAGCCCGACGCCTCGTCCTTCCCGTCCGGCGGCATCCGCTCCACGTTCGAGGCGCGCGGCTACACGGCGTGGGACCCGACCAGCCCGGCGTTCATCAAGCGCCACGGCAACGGCGCCACGCTCTGCATCCCGACGGCGTTCTGCGCCTACACGGGCGAGGCCCTTGACCGCAAGACGCCGCTGCTCCGCTCGATGCAGGTGCTGTCCTCCGCGGCGAAGCGCCTGATGAAGTGCTTCGGCAAGGACGAGGAGAAGGTCGCGATCACGCTCGGGCCCGAGCAGGAGTACTTCCTGATCGACAAGAACTTCTATCTCGCCCGTCCCGACCTCGTGCTCACCGGCCGCACGCTCTTCGGCGCGCCGTCCGCCAAGCACCAGCAGCTCGAGGACCACTACTTCGGCTCGATCAAGTCCCGCATCCTCAACTTCATGAACGAAGTGGAGAAGGAGCTCTGGACGCTCGGCATCCCGGCGAAGACGCGCCACAACGAGGTCGCCCCGGCCCAGTTCGAGCTCGCGCCGATGTTCGAGGAGCTCAACCTCAGCTGCGACCACAACATGCTGGTCATGGAGGTGCTCCGCCAGGTCGCCGACCGCAACGGCCTCGTCTGCCTGCTGCACGAGAAGCCCTTCGCCGGCATCAACGGTTCGGGCAAGCACAACAACTGGTCCGTCTCCTACGGCGACACGAACCTGCTCAACCCGGGCAACGACCCGCACCAGAACGCGATCTTCCTCACGACGCTCTGCGCGGTCATCGAGGCCGTCGACAAGCACGCGGACCTGCTGCGCGCCTCCGTCGCGAGCGCCGGCAACGACCACCGCCTGGGCGCGAACGAGGCGCCGCCGGCCGTCATCTCGATCTACCTCGGCGACCAGCTCGCGGACGTCATCGCGCAGCTCGAGAAGGGCGCGCCGAAGAGCTCGAAGCACGCCGGCACGATGAAGATCGGCGTCGACACGCTGCCGCCGCTGCCGAAGGACGCGACAGACCGCAACCGCACCTCGCCGTTCGCCTTCACGGGCAACAAGTTCGAGTTCCGCGCGCCGGGCTCCTCCGCCTCCTGCGCGGGTCCGAACGTGGTCCTCAACACGGTCGTCGCCGAGGCGATGAACCGCATCGCGGACGAGCTCGAGGCGGCCGGCGTCGTCGGCAAGGTCGAGCCCGGCAAGCACACGCCGGCGTTCCACAACGCGCTGCAGAAGATCCTGCAGAACATCGTCAAGACGCACAAGCGCATCCTCTTCAACGGCGACGGCTACAAGAGCGACTGGCTCACGGAAGCCGCGAAGCGCGGCCTGCCGAACGCGGCCACGACGCCCGAGGCCCTCAAGGCCTTCACGAAGAAGGAGAACGTCGCGGTGTTCGAGAAGGCCGGCGTGTTCAGCGCCCGCGAACTCGAGAGCCGCTACGAGATCGCGATCGAGGACTACACGACCAAGGTCATGATCGAGGGCAACTGCGCGCTGGACATGGCCCGCACGATGATCGCCCCGGTCGTCAAGGCCGAGTACCGCGAGACGATGGACGCCTACGTCAAGGCCCGCGAGGGCGGCATCGCGTCCGGCACGACGATCCTCCACGACGACATCGTGAAGCTCGGCGCCGGCCTGGACGCGGTCAAGCTGCGCTGCAGCGAGCTCGAGGCGGGCGTCGCGAAGAGGGACCCGGCCGCGGTGATCGCCGCGATGACGGCGCTCCGCACGAACGTCGACGCGCTCGAGGGCATGGTGGCGGACGACAAGTGGCCGCTGCCGAAGTACCGCGAGATGCTGTTCCTCTACTAGGAGGCCGGCGATTCCCCGCAACAGAGGGCGCCTCCGCGAAAGCGGGGGCGCCTTTTTTCGTGGGAATCCATAACGCATAACCCATAACGCATAACGCATAACCCGAAACTGCGTCCGTACGTGGGGGGCGGGGCAGTTATGGGTTATGGGTTACGGGTTATGGGTTATGGGTTCTTTCAACTTTATGTAA
>JAEDMN010000071.1 GCA_016302985.1 Kiritimatiellia bacterium
GGTATTCGGCGCTCGAGCGCATGAGCTCGTCGTGGCGCTCGGCGATTGAGAAGCGCCTCTGGCCGTCCTTCTCTCGCTGGGCGAGAGGATCGAAGGACGCGCCGCGGTAGACGACCAGCGGATTTCCGTCGGCATCCAGGACCTTGCTTCCGGCGAACCACTTCCTGAAATTCTCGCCGTTGACATCCCCGGCGGACTCTGGTACGATTTCCACGCGCTGAGGGGATCCGGAATATTCGCGGGGATTGGGCCCGCCAAGAAGTGTCCGGATCCCCTCTCCGTCTTTACGGGAGTACACGACGTCTTGCTGTGCGTTCTCACCGTTGACATCCGAGGAAGCCTGTGGTAGACTCCTCTTCAGATCACCGGTGTGGAATGCTACCTTTGGATTGTTTCCAATGAGCAAGCGAATCCCATCGGTGATGTCTTTTATCTCGGTCACGTCATACAATAGACGAAGGTTTTCACCGGCTTCGTTTGTCTTCTCCAGGACCTTGATATTGACTTTACCGGAGTAAACGCGGTCCCCTACTCTGAACAAGGCGTCCCGGTATTCCCAGTTCTTTACGCCCTTGTGGACGTGGCCGTCCTTCCCGTCAGGTTCAGACCTTGGATTTGTAGATGTCGCGACAATGGCCTCGAGTTCCGTTGCTGCATCCAGTTTTGCATGCCACGACGATTCGTCAAGGTTTCGTTCGACGTTTGCGTATTCGTTGGCGGTAGAACCATTTACGAAAGCCCTTACACCGTCTTCGTCGATAATCTTGTTCATCCACTTGCCGCGGATGAATTTCTCTGCAAGGTCGCGTTTCCTGCGCAGGTTCTTTTCATTCCGAATTTCTTCTGGGACGTTGTCGACATCTACAAGCTTCTGGCCGTTTGACAACGTGATTAAAGAGAACCGCTTCGACCCGTCCCTCGTCCTCTGCGCCTCGAGCACGTCCGTCCGGCTCGCCGGCGGCGTGCCGAACATGTCGACCGTCTCGGTGTTCACGGCCCGGGCGTTGCGGACGTAGTCGCCGATGTAGTCGGCCACCAGGCGCTGCGCGCGCTGCTTCCCGGCCTCCGTCTCGCGGTCGTCCGCCTCGAAGGACCGGAGGTCCCGCGACGCGGCGAGCAGGTCGCCGAGCAGCTTCGCGTCGGCCGACGGCGTGCGGAACATGTCCTGCTGCGCCATGTGGTCCGCCCACGCGAGTCCGCGCCGCCGCGCGCCGTCCTTCGTGCGCGCGTACCAGTCGTGCCGGCTCTTCCCGGCCTCCGCGCGGCGCGTCTCGTCCGCGTCGCGCCATTCGACGTAGTACCGGAGTGCCTCCGCGAGCGGCTGCCGGAGGTCGAACTCCGGCTTCTTCGCGGCGAGGTCCATGAGCTCGGCCGCGCAGCGCATGAGCGCGCGCTTCTCGTTCTCGATGTCCAGGCGCGCGGACTCGGAGACGATCTTCCGCAGGAGGTCCGCGTTCCCGTTCCCCAGGAGCGCGGCGAGCACGGCGTTCGAGAGGCGCGTCTGCCCCTCCTCCGAGAGCATGCCCGTGTTCTCGTCGATCATGCCCTGCGCGTTCGTGAGGCGGCGGAAGGACCCGATCGCGTCCGCGCTGCGGTCCGTGTCGACGAGGCCGTCCGGACGGAGCGCGATGCCCGGCACGAGGTTGTTCCCCACGAGCACGTCCGCGTCGTTACGGGCCGTCTCGTAGACGTTCATCCCGCGGTTGACGGACTCGTTCGTCATGCGCACGACGTCCTGGATCGTCGCGGACCCGTCCGCGGACTCGATCCTCCGCAGAACGAAGTGCACGACCGGCTGCCCGCACCCCTCCGGCACCTCGAGCCCGCGCCGCTGCGCCTCCGCGAGCATGTAGGCGCGGACGTTCTCCGCGTTCCCGCGCTCGTAGGCCTTCGTGATTCCGCTCTCGCGCGTGTTGCCGATGAAGACGTTGCCGGACGGCGTCGCCCAGATGAAGCCGTTGTTCGCGCGCGGCTGCACGGTGCCGACCTGGAGCGGGTCCGGACGGGCCGCGATCTTCTCGACGAGTGCGCGCCCCTCCTCCGTCTCGCCCCGGTTCTGGAGCGAGGCGTCCTCGAGCGTTCCCTTGTAGGACGTCTTCAGGTCGCGGGCGTCCGACACGACCAGCTCGCCGACGATGTCCACGCCCTCGCCCGCGCCGATGCGGTAGAACCTCGCGTCCGTGACGGACGCGTCCGCCGGGTTGTCGAGCGATCCGCCCGCCTTCGGCGCGGCCTTCGCGGGAGCGGCTTCGGCGTTCACGGGAGCGGCTTCGGCGTTCACGGGAGCGGCCGGAGCGTTCTCGGCGGCCGTCTCCTGCTCGGCCGCCTGGGCCGCCGTGAGGTCTGCGGACACGGCCGCGCGATCCTCCTCGGAGACCTCCATCGGGACGCCGGCGCCCTTCGCCGCGGACGACTCCGCCTTCGGCGCGTGCGCCTCCGTCGCGACGTGCTCGACGCCGGTCGCGCCGGACCCGATCTCGCCGCGCAGGACCGCGTCGTAGAAGTCCGCCAGGGCGAACGGACGGCCGGTCTTCGCGTTCACGACCTCGTCGCCGAGACCGAAGCGGGACAGGACGTCGATGAACTTCGCGGCTCCGGAGTCCAGCAGCTTCCCGAGCTGCGTCTCGGCGACGTGCGTGACGTAGTGGCCGCTCGCGTACTCCTCCATCTGGTGCGCCATCGCCTCGTCGAGGTCGACGCGCCAGGTGTCCGACGCCGTGTCCACGCCGAGCGTGCGCGCCATCTCCTGGAGCTGCACGTCCGTGTAGCTCGTCGCCGCGAAGCGCCAGAGCGCGTGGAACGTCTCGTGCCGGGCCGTTCCCATGTGCGCCATGGCCGAATACCCGACGTCCGCCAGGCGTCCGGACGCCAGGTAGATGACGTCGTCCGCGTTGACGCGCACGGTGCGGCCGTCCGCGTCCTTCATCTCGAGCACGCCGGCCCGGCCTGACGAGAATCCGTTGACGCGCGCGGCCGCGTCCACCGCGATCCGGTGGCGTTCCGCGTCAGACAGCGACGCCCACGTGCGCGCGGCGCCTTCGGCCCCCTGCTTCATCCGCGCGTCGTAGCTCCGGCCGAACGCGGAGTCCTCCTTCTCGTTCTCGGCGACGTCCGCCACGAGCTCGGCGGAGATGTCCCCGACGCGGTAGGCGATCGTGCGCTCGGTTCCGTCCGCGAGACGGACGCGGGCCGCGTACGTCCCGCCCTCCGCGTCGGCCATGAACGAGCCGTCCACGTAGCCGGGCAGCACGCTCCTGATCGTGTCCTCCGAGATGTCGGCCGACGAGAGGTTGATCGACGTCCACGCGCGGACGTTCGGCGAATAGGCCTCGGCCTCGGATTCGGCCTCAAGGTACTGGCAGACGACCTCGGCCGTCTTCTGGTCGACGCCGACGGTCTCCGCGATGCGCCCGAGCTTGTCCCCGTCTCCGTCGCGCCAGATGGCGCGCGCGTCCGTGACGGCCTGCACGAGACGGTTGCCGGCCCGCGCGTCCGTGTCCCCCTTCGACTCCCAGTAGGCGCCGATCGCGTTCCGCGTCTCCATGGCGCGCGCGACGACGTCCGCGACGCCCTCGTCGTAGTCGACGCCGTCCGGGTTGAAGACGACGCGCCCGGACGCGTCGTGCGACAGCATGCGCGGCAGGACCGGCTCCTCGCGCCCGTTCGCGAGGGCGTACTGCTTTGCCGCCTCCCACTTCTTCAGGTTCTCCCGGCGCCGCGCGCGGTTCCTCCGGCGCTGGCCCATCTTGGCGTTGAAGTTCGTCGTGAGGCCGAATCCGACGGAGGACGGGACCATGTCGACGGCCGTGTCCACGTACGTGCCGAGTCCGTTCCGGACGAAGTTCTCGAATCCGCCGTCCGCCGCGAAGTTGTCGTGGATGAACTTGCCCCAGGCGAGCGCGATTCCGCCCCATCCCCTCTCGCGCAGTTCGTCGGCGGACTTCGCGATTTCCTTGCCCCACTCGGTCACGAGCTGCTGGATCGGCTCCTCGACCGCGCCCTCGGAGAGCGTGACCTTCACGCCCTCAGAGACGCCTTTCGCGACATAGTTCGCGGCCCACTTGCGGAATCCGGCCGCGCCTTCGGAGCGGAAGGCGCGGAGGCCTGACGCCAGCATGAGGCTCTTCACCTGGACGGGCGTGAGAGAGCTTTCGAGGCCGGGCACGTAGAGCTGCTCGACCTTCGCGTTCACGAGGCCGACGATGGCCGACATGGGCACGGACTCCTCGCGGGAGATTCCGGCCGCGTCGCAGTTGGCGATGTACTCCTCGGAGAACGCGCTGAACGCGGAGGCCTGTCCGGCCGTCCAGAGCGCGCGTCCGGACTTCCTCATCGTGTCGGCCTTCCGGGCCGCGTCGCCCGCCGCGCGCAGTTCCTGCGTGAAGTGCTCGACTGCAGCCATCTGCCTCTTCCACAGGTCGACGCCTGGCCCCGTCATCATGCCGGACCTGGCCGCGGCCCTCCCGACTTCTCCGAGGCTCGCCCCAGATGCGGCGGCACCAGCCTGAGCGGCGGCCTTCTGGATTCCCGCGACCTCGCCCCTGAGCGCGGCCGTCGCCTTGGCGGCCTTCCCGGCCTTGACAAGTCCGCCACCCTTCGCGATCGCGCCGTAGGGGATGAACCAGTGGCTGTTCTCGCCGAGGGACTGGACCATCTCGCCGATCCAGGAATCGGCTTCCGGCAGGCCCTGCTCGAGCGCGCGCTGCGCACGCTGCTCGGCGTCCCAGCGGCGGAAGTAGTTCTTCCGCGCCTCGTCTCCCATGACCGTCTTCGCGTACGTCCACCTGGCCGCGTCCCGGCCCATCGCGTACGTGTCGGAGAACAGGTCGAGCACGCTCGTCTGCAGTCCATAGAGGGCGAGCTGGGCCCGGTTCAGGGCGGTGTCGTCCGAGAAGTCGGTCGGCATGAAGAGCAGGTGCCCCTTCTTCCTGTCGCCCCGCATGATGGCGAGCGCCGTGTAGAACCTGTCCTTCTCGTCGTCCGGCAGCGCCTCGACTGCGTCCACGTCGACCGTCCCCTTGTCGTAGAAGTACGGATTGTCGCGGTCCTGCTTCTGAAGACCGTTGTACGTGTTGGCGAGGAGCATTGCGGCCCTGTCCGACAGGCCCTCGGTCGCGGCGAGATAGGTCGCGAGCACCTGCCGCTTCGACAGCTTGTCCTCATACCTCCCGATGACGTCGGCACGGTACTTCGCCTTCTCCTCGTCGTTGAGACCCTCGTAGTTCTGGCGGCGCTGGATCTCGGACCTGCGGCCAAGTTCGTATTCGGCAGCGGGGCCGAACGCGGGCATGTCCCCGAGCATGGAGACGTCCTCCAGGAACGTGGATCCGCGCTTCCCCTCAAGATATCCCTTGACCTTCGCCGACTTGCTTTCGCGCTCGATGGCGTACCGGAACTTCTGCTCCTCGTCCATCGCGGCCCACTTGTCGTATTCCGGGTCGCGGATGACGGAGTAGTTCCCGTTGCAGAAGTCGCGCAGCAGGCCGACGTTCGCGCGCGCGTCGCCGGCGCGCCTGCCGAAGGCGACCCTGCCGTCGGGGTCCTCGATGCCGAACAGCCCGCGCGCGCAGGCCGTGTAGAATCCGGCCACGGCCGCGTCGTCCATCTTCGAGATGTCCGTCCTGAACAGCGTCTTGGCCGCGGCCTTCATCTGCGCGCGCCGGCGCGCCTTCTCCTCGTCGGCGAAGTCGTTCGATCCGTCCGCGAAGACGTTGCCGGCGTCGTTCTCCGCAGGCGTGTCGACTGGCATGCCGGTGAAGCTGTCGGCGGCGGTGGTGAGAATGTCGGTCTTCATTTTACCCTCCTGCTATCTCGTCTGTGCGCCCATGACCCACGTCCCGTAGAAGTCCAGAGGGTCCTGTGCGCCGTCCCCGGGCACGGCGTTTGCCGGATGCCGCATGTCCACCAGCGGCATGCTGCGCAGCTCCTCCGCCTTCCGGGCCGCCTCCAGATCCGCCTTCCGAGCCGCCTCCGACGCCTCGTAGCGCGAGCGGAGTCCGCTGCGGATCTCCGACATCTCGTCCGCCACGGACCGCGCGATGTCGCCGTCGAACACCTTCCTGTACCATCCCTGCCGGAACCTGCCGAGAAGCTCCTGCACGGCGGACGGCCTGCGCTCCTCCGGCGGCATGGCGCGCAGCTCGGACATGAAGGCGTCGTGGAACTGGAGGAATTCCTTCATGGAGACGCGGACCTCGTCGTCCGTGCCCTGCGTCCCGGGGAAGTAGAGCTTTCCGCCCTTCTTCTCCGCCCTCCTCCGCTCGCTTGCGGAGATGAGGCCGTCCCCGTCCGCGTCGTACGTGAAGCCGAACGCGCGGTAGAACTCGGCGGATGCGCGCGCGGTGTCCGCGTCCGAGAGCTGTTCCATGCGCCGCTGGAACGCGGCGAAGTCATCCGGCTTCAGCCTACGTTCGCTGAAGAGGCGCGTCGCCGTCCGGTAGAGGCGCATCTGGCGCTCTGCCAGCCGCCCGGGGGACTCGCGCCCCTCGGCGACCGACAGGGCGAGCGCGCCCTCGGCGTAGCGGAGCTCGGTGTCGTTCGCGTCCAGCTCGTCAGCCGGCGAGGCCGCGCGGGATCCGCGCGCCTGCGCCTGCGCCTTGGCCCACGAGGCGCGCGTGCTCTTCGCGTCCTGGCGGTAGTTCGCCGCGGCGGTCGGGTCTCCGGCCTCGAGCGCGGCCTGCGCGGCCTTCTCGCAGATCTGCGCATACCGCTCCGGGATCTCCTCCTCCGCGACGCCGGCCTTCGGGTCGTAGAGGCCCGCGACGTCCAGTCCGAACTGGCTGCGGACGGCCTCGCGGCGCTGCCTCGCCTCCGCCTCCATGCGCGCGTCGAACACGTGCCTGGCCCTTCTGGACTCCTCCAGCAGCGCCTTCTTCGCGTCCTCTCCGACCTTGCCGCCGTTCAGCCTGGACGCGATCTCGCCCGGAAGGACCTTCTCCACGCCGTCCTTGACGGACTCGTCGAACGCGTCGAAGTCCTCCTTGGACTGGCATCCCCGGAGACGGTTGACGGCCAGGTCGCGGGCGAGGCGCGCGGCGAGCTGCTGCGACGACGCCCGGCGCATCTCGGGCGTGTGCCCCTGCAGCCCGGCCACCTTGTCCGCCTGGCGGAACACGGCCTCCAGGGCGCCCTGGTTGCCGCCGCGCCACGCGAGCTCGTACTCGTTGAGCGTTCCGATCGCTCCGTCCAGCTCCGCCTTTCTGAGCTCCGAGCGCTCGCGGTCCATCATGCGCGTCTGCCGGCCGAGGCGGTATCCCTCCAGGCGGCGCGCCGCGATCTCCTTCTGGCGGTCTGTCGCGTCGACGCCGTCGGCGACGACGGCGAACGTCTTCCCGAACGTCTCGTCCGCCTCGTCGCCGAGCCCCCTGCACCCGTTTCCCGTTCTCAGAAGAAGGCCGCGCTGCTGCCCTTCCAGGTGCTCCCGGCCGGGAGCCTTCCAGTCCGTGACCTCGCGGTCGTCGCGGTCCTGGCGCTCGAGCGAGGACATGACGGCGCGCGTGATGCGGTCGACCTGCTCCTCGTCCTCGCGCTCCTGGACGGCCCCGATCGCGGCAGCCACCTCGCCGATGGCGCGGCCGGCCGCGCGGATCGAATCGCCGGTCGTCATGGCCGGACGGGCCATGTGGGCGGTGTAGATTCCGGGCCGCTGGTGCTGGACCGTGCCGATGTTCGTGTTCGTGACGCCGTGGGCCGCGTGGGTGCCGCCGATGTTCCCGAGCGACTCCCGCCTCTGCGTGATGCTGATGACTCCCATTCCCGGACCTCCGTTACCACGACCACCAGCCGCCGCCAGAGCCGGACGAACCGCCAGAGCCGG
The DNA here is from genome assembly GCA_016302985.1 of Kiritimatiellia bacterium. GTDB lineage: Bacteria > Verrucomicrobiota > Kiritimatiellia > RFP12 > UBA1067 > RUG572. The sequence goes on from JAEDMN010000071.1 coordinate 7,817, forward strand.
ACGAATCGTCCGACCACGACGCATACGCCTTCGCTCCGCCACCAATCAGGCCGGAGACCAGCGCACGGTTTCCGGCCCTGCGGGTCATGCGCGCCGCCTTCTTCGCGTACAGGAGCGTGTCCCTCGCCGCTGCGTCCGCGTTCGCAATGGTGGTCGCCGCCGCGGACCGGGCGTCCTGCGCGGACGCGATGGAGCTCTGGGCCGCGAAGACGGAGTTGTTCGCGCCGCGCAGGGAGTTGACGGCGTTCCTCTGCTGCGTCCGCTTCTCCTCCTCGAATGTCCACTGCTGGGCCTTCGAGTTCTCGAGGATCGTGGAGATGTCCGCCTGCCCCTCGGCCGTGGTGGACGACAGGATGGAGCCGAACGTGTCGTCCGGCCCGGCGTCGACCGCGAATCCGTTCGCCGCGAACTGCGCGTACTGCTCCCCGATCTCCTGCGCGAGGAGCCTGGAGCGCTTCGCGGACTCCCGCTCGCCCTTGATCTGCTCGAGGTTGGCCCGTTCCTGGGCGATCTCGCCCTGCCGCATCTCCTCGTCGGCCCTGAACTTCTGGTCTCCGGCCTCCATGAGCTGCATGCCGGCCTGCCGCTCGAACGCGCGCGATGCAGCCCTCTGCTGCTCGGCCGTGGCCTGCGCCTCGCGCCGGATCTGGTCGGCCTGGAGCTGCGCCTGCTTCCTGATCAGCTTCGCCTGGTCGCGCGAGTCGAAGAACGACCCGATGCCAGAAGCCACGCTCTGGACCGCGGATGCGATGAAGCTCATGCCCGTTTTTCCTTTCTCACGGGAACGAGACGCTCGACCTCGCTCCTGGTTGTTTCGAGAACGACAAGCCAGTCGTCTCCGACCGGCACCCGCCCGACCTCCCTCATGCCGAGCACCTTCTTCTGCCATGCGACCGAGCGTTCGAACGACGCGGCAGGCCACGCCCTGAACGTGTCGACCCAGCGCGGGGCCTGTGAGAAAAGCCACTTCATCACGTACGCGCTCGACTTCACGAACGAGAACGCGTGCCTGTCGACGTTGTGGCAGCTCATGTAGCTGACGCCCCTCGTGCGGCTCATGCACGACTCGCCCGGCATGCACAGCAGTCCGAGATAGCCGAGCACGTCGCCGTTGCCCGCGCGGACCGTCCAGCACGACTCGTGGTCCTCGAGGAGCGTCCTCACGCCGTCGGCTCCGGCAAGGGCGCGCTCCCTGCGCTCTCCGTCCCGGTAGTTCCGCTCGACGTAGTCGATGTCCTCCTGAGTCGCCGGCGCGACGACGACTCCTCCGGGGAACTCAACTCCGGACGGGCCGTTCATCTCTCATCCCCCCGCTGCTGGTTCTCGTACTCGACCTGGAAGGTGTTCGAGACGGAGAGGATGGTCAGCGGCCACGCTTCGGCGTGGCGCAGGTGGATGCGCCCGTCTCTTCCGTTGAGACCGTTGAGGACGCGCTTGGCATCGCGCTCCACGAGCGTGACGGAACCGTCCGGCATGACCAGGGCGGGGAGGTTGAAGCATGTCCATCCGTCCGACGCGCGGTAGGGCTTGACCGCGAACGTGGAGGCGTCGACGACGCGGATCTCGGACTCCGTCGCGTTCTTTACCTCGAACTGGGCCGTGGCGCCCTGCTCGGGCTCCGGACGCACGCAGACGAAGTCGGAACGGACGGCGTGGCCGACCGCGCAGCGGCCATTGCCGACATATACCGCAGTCTCTCCCCCGCCCGGTTCGAATCCGTCGTCCTCGAAGTGCAGGCCGTCCAGGACGACGCGGTCCTCGGCCCGGTCCGTGTCGACGTCGTCGCGAACCTTCCAGAGCGCCCATGCCCCGTCGCGCTCCACGAGGAACATCGTCTCGGTCGTCCCGTTCACGATGCACTTCGGGGTCGCGACCTCCCGCGCCTTCCAGCCGCCGCCGAGGACCTGGACGCTCCATGCGGCGACCTCCTGCTCCGGCATGTAGACGAGCGTCGCGACCGTGCCGTCCGCGAGCACGCACTCGATGATCGAGTCCGGATGCTGCTTGTAGGCCATCGAGACGATGGGGTTGGCCTTGAAGATGCTCGCGGAGATGACGGACAGGTCCATCGACTTGTAGCTGTCGGACGAATAGTTGTAGTTGATCGTCCGCAGCGTGGTCCCGCCGCGTTCGGCGAACACGGTCTCGTCCCCGACCTGGATGGGCTCGAGCGTCCGGCTCGACCCGATGTACGACTGGAGCCTGCAGCTCGCGGTCTTGAACGTCAGCGCGTTGCCCTGGTACGGGGAGACGACCCATTCGCCTCCGTCCGCGAAGAGCATGAGCTCGCGACCCATGACGACGTGGTTGATGTCCGGGAACTCGGTCGCGGCGAGCGTCAGTTCGAGCGCGTCGTCCTCGCGGATGGACTCGTGCGCGGTGAAGTTGTAGAGATCGGCCGTCCTGGAGAGCCAGACCGTCGACGGGTAGGCACGCGAACTCGCGAAGACGAGACGCTGCTCGTACACGCCCACGCATCCGGGGTACTCGTCGGCTCCGGAGAAGTGCGGATCCGCGTCGTCCCGCGGGGGCGTGACCGTCATGTCCGGATTGATGTAGTCGTCCTGGAACGTGCCGTCGAGCGAACCGGCGGACCCGCTGTTGAAGAAGCTCACCTGGTGGATGACGCCCTGCTGCGGAGTCATGAGGTCTGCATAGACGCTGCTGTCGAACGTGAGCGTGCAGCCGGCGATGCGCCTGTACCTGACGTCCTTCAGCTTGTCCGTGAAGTCGAACACGAGCTCGCGCAGGTGGTTGTTGAAGTACTCCCGCTGCGCGCCCTGCCCGACGGCGAACGCGGCAACCGTGTCCCCGTTCGGAGCCGTCAGGTCGACTCGCGGGAGGTCGAGCCAGTCCTCGTAGATCCCCTCCGCCCGGAATCCGAAGAAGTAGTCCCCTTGAATCCGCTGCGGCGTGGTGGCCGTGACCTTCGCCGTCGTCGTGTCGAACGTGCCGTCCTCCATCTCCAGCTTCAGCGCGGCCGTGACGCGCGGGGTGGAGATGACGAGGTAGCTCATGTCCGCCTCCGGGTCGTAGATCCGCGCGTCGAGCATGACGCGCATCTTCGTGTACTGCGCGTTCGTGAAGGTGAACTGGATGCCGTTCGCGCGGTTCTTCTCCGTCGTGATGACGGAGATGTCCTGCGACGGGGAGGAGGAGAACGTCTTCCGGCCGGTCGATGCGAGCTTGCGGAGCAGGGATCCGGGGGACCAGCCCCTGCGCTCCTCGAGGTCGGCCGCGTTCACGACTGAGAATCCGAGGATTTCCGGCGCGTAGAGCGGGTACGTGTCGAGCATGCCCTCGACGGATCCGGACAGCAGCTCGGAGTTGGTGGTCCCGACGAGCCCGTATCCGCTCCCGTTGTCCTTGTACACGTTGTAGTATTCGGGCTCGAGCCGCGCGGCGCCCTTGGAGAACGACAGGTTGACGACGGCGTTGTTCGCCCACGGCATGTCGTACTTGACCTCCACTGGCTGGGACGGCCTCGACTCGTGGCCGTCGCGGACCTGCGTGACGACATAGCGCACGGTTCGCGGGACAAGCACGGACGAGGCGCTCGCGTCGTTCGCCGCGGAGCCGTGCGTCGTGATGGCATTTCTGGTGGACCCGGTCGCGACGCCGTCCCTGTACTGTGTCTCGACTTCGTATGTCCTGGAGCCGGTGAAGCTCTGCACGGCCACGAAGGACGTCCTGCGGCCGGACGACCGGTCGACGTGCTCCACGGTCATCGAGAACGAGCAGCTCTGCGTGTAGGACGAGTCGCTGCCGTCGGACTTGTTCTCGACGAATCCGGCGTTCGTCACGACGCCCCTGGACCGCCATTTCATGATGAACGCCTTGAGCGTGTCCTTCTGTGCCGACGTGAGCCAGGACGGGTACTTGTCCGTCCCGAAGACCGCGTTCCCGTCCGCATCGAACGTCACGCAGAACTGCTCGGGGTACTGCGTCTCCTTCGGGTCCTGCCCGTCCATGCTGACGGAGTCGATGACCGGAGGCGGGACGGACGTGTTGTCGAACTCGAGCTCGGCGAAGTGCGCGAGTCCGAGCTCGTCGAACCAGATGCGCGCAGGCGCGTACTTCCGATGCGCAAGGAAGAGCGTGTCTCCGCACTGGCGGATGCAGATGTCGGCCAGGTCGTCGTCCGCATACGGCACCGTGATCCTGTACGGCGGCGTTCCGTAGACGGCCCCGAGCGTGTAGTCCGCCTCGCCGTCGAGCTTCACGCCATAGCATCCGGATTCGTTCGGCATCGCGTCGTTCACCTTCGACCCGGCCTGCACGATCTCCCCGAGACGGTACGTCCTGCCGTCCTGGAACGAATGGACATGCTCATGCCCGAATTCGCCCCTGAACAGCTTGACGCCGGGCCATGAGGAGTTTTTTCTCAGATCGTAGAAGTAGTGTTCCGGGGACAGCGCGGAGAACCGCCCTCCCCGTATCTCGACGGGCGCCTTTCCAACGTTGTAGTTCAGGATGCAGAAGCTCCCATACGGATCGGGGCTCCTGGTCCCCGAAGACATGCACACGAACCTTCCGCCGCGCACGACGAGCGTCTGGTCCGTCACGGCGGTGGCGTGTAAGAATGTGCTGCTGTGGTGGATGCACGTCTCGCGGTTGGTCTTCTCCCGATTCGCCAGGAATTCGCCTCCGTTGATCTCGGCATGGCATCCATTGAGATGCAGGAACTTGTTTCCGCCTTCCGTCGGGCTTGTGAACCTTCCGGAGTTCACCGTGACGTCGCAGTCGCTTGCCCTGATGATGATGCCGTCGGACCCGAGATGCTGCCAGTCGATCTCTCCGTCGATGACGAGCGTGCCCCTGTGCGCGGAGTTTGATTCGACCGAGTTCACGGAGTCGATGAAGATTCCAATGGGGTTCCCTCCGCGTGCGATGCAGACGAACTTGGCTCCGCGCCTCGTGGACGTGACCGTGAGCCCGAAGGAGGATGTCTGGCTGCCGTCCGTGTAGATCGAGCTTCTGTATGTGCTCGTCGCGCGGACCGTGTATCCGTAGAGGTCTAGCGTGAATTTCCTGTTGGGGAGCTTGACTTCATGGTACTTCTCGATCCTGATGTCGGCGTGCAGTCGGACGATTCCTCCGTCCGACACCGCGTCTACCGCCTCCTGGAGCGTGGCGTGCCGCGTGACGCGGTAGACGCCGGGGGACGTGATGTTGATGCAGTCCACCGGCGTGTCGCCGTTGTAGCGCCTGTCCTCGCCGCCGAACACCTTCGGGTTCCCGAGCGAGTCGAATGCCGCGTACGGGTCGAGACGCCGGCGCCATTCGCGGTTGCAGTCGAGGATCCCGAGCCTCGAGGCGACGAAGCAGGCTCCGCCCGAGAGGATGACGTAGCGCCCGTCGTCGTCGTTGTTGACGCCGACCAGGCGGACCTTCCCGACCGGAATCGCGGATCCCGACGCGTCGAGCCCGAGAAGGTTGTCCAGGCTGGCGGAAAGGTCCGTGCCCCTTCGCTTCGAGATGCACCCCTGGCGTCGGACAAGGAAGTTCTCGAGGCGCGTCGCGCCCCTGAAGTACTTGTCCATGTCCTGCCGTCCCATGACCAGCGCGTCGAGCTGGCCGGCGGCGAACGAGTGCTGCGTGCTCTTCCAGAGTGGCATCGTGGGTCCTCCGTGCCTCAGACGAGTCCGTGGAACGCGTGGCGTGGCGGACGCGGCGCGCCGGGCGCGCGGCCGGCCATCGCGTCGGCGTAGTGGTTGCGGCCCCAGGCGTCGCGGG
>JAEDMN010000319.1 GCA_016302985.1 Kiritimatiellia bacterium
GGGCGCCTGGGGGCGCCGGGGCGGGCGGGCGGCGACGGGCGCCGCGGACTGGATGGACGGGGTTCCCTCATGGCGTGGAAATGGAAAGGATGGTTCAGACCCGGATGACGGAACCGACGACGCCGACGGTCTTCTTGCCGTGGACGTCCGGCGCCATCTGCACCTCGACGTCGCGGGCGTCCGCCCCGTCCTCCTCGGCGGTGATGCGCAGCGCCGCGGTCTCGCCGGCGAGCGCGCGGGCGAAGAGGCCGGCCATCGGCTCGTCGTCCAGGATTTCGGAAAACGACTTCTTCTGCAGCTCCTGCTCGTCCGCGAGACCGAACATCCCGAGGAACGCGGGGTTCGCGCCGCGGAAGCGCCCGTCGGGCGCGCAGGCGAAGAGCGCGGCCTGCGCGACGTCGCAGGCGTTGCGGCGCGTGCGCAGGTCGGCGAGCTGGCGGCGGCGGCGCTCGGTGTTGCGGATCGTGAAGACGAGGTCGCCCGGGTCGAGCAGGTCGATCAGCGACACCGTCACCTCCGCGGGGAAGGACGTGCCGTCCTTGCGCAGGCAGTTCGCGTCCAGCATCATGTGGCGCGCCTTGTCGAGGCCGTCGCGGATGCGCTGGACGATCTCCGGCGTCACGCCGGGGATGAACCGGCCGACCGGGCTGTCCATCACCTCGTCCGTCTCGTAGAGGAAGAACTCCTTCGCGCGCGGATTGAGCTCCAGGAGGTGCCCGCTCGGATCGGTGATCAGCACCGCGTCGTACATGCCCGCCAGCAGCTGACGGAACAGGGAGCGGTGGTCCTTCATCGTGATGTTGCTGGGCATGGGCGCCTCCGGTGGGGGTGCGGGTGCGGGGACGTTACTGGAAGGTCGTCGGGTCCCGGTCGGGACCGAACGGCGAGAGGTCGCGCAGGTTCTTCACCACCGGCGGCAGCTTCTCGAGCACGTAGTCGACCTCCTCCATCGTGTTGTAGCGCGAGAGGGAGAAGCGGATCGAGCCGTGAACGGCCGTGAACGGCACGCCCATCGCGCGGATCACGTGCGACGGGTCGAGCGAGCCGCTCGCGCAGGCGCTGCCCGTGGAGATGCAGATGCCGAGGTCCGAGAGGTGGTACGCGATCGCCTCGCCCTCGATGTACTCGAAGGAGACGTTGAGCGTGTTCGGCAGGCGGTGCGCCCGGTCGCCGTTGACGCGCACGTTCGGGCACGTCGCGAGAATGCCGGCCTCGAGCTTGTCGCGCAGCGGCTGCAGCGCGCGCGCCTCGTCCGCCATGTGCGCGGTCGCGAGCTCGCACGCCTTGGCGAGGCCGACGATGTAGGGCACGTTCTCCGTGCCGGCGCGGCGCCCGCTCTCCTGGTGGCCGCCGAGCATGAACGGCTTGCACTTCGTGCCGCGGCGCAGGTAGAAGACGCCGACGCCCTTCGGGGCGTGGAACTTGTGGCCCGAGATGGAGAGCATGTCCACGGGGACCTTCTTCACGTCGATCGGGATCTTGCCCGCCACCTGCACGGCGTCCGTGTGCACGGTCGCGCCGTACTCCTTGGCGATCTCGGCGACTTCCCTGATCGGGAACACGACGCCCGTCTCGTTGTTGGCCCACATGACCGAGACGAGCGCGTGCTGCGTGCCCTTCAGCTCGGCGCGGAGCCGCTCGAGGTCGATCTGGCCCGTCGCGTCGACGGGCAGCTCGACCACCTCGTGGCCCTGCGCCTTGAGACGGCGGCCGGGCTGGAGCACCGCGGGGTGCTCCACCGCCGTCGTGACCATCTTCATCGACTTCCCCCACCAGTCCGCGCAGCCGCGGATCGCGGTGTTGTCGCTCTCCGTGGCGCACGAGGTGAAGTACACCTCGTCGGGTTCGCAGTTGAGGAACGCGGCGACCTCCTCGCGGGCCTTCGTCACGTACGCGCCGACCTGCCCCCCGAAGAAGTGCATGGACGACGGGTTGCCGTAGAGCTCCCCGAAGAACGGCAGCATCGCCTCCCGCACCTCGGGCGCGACCTGGGTGGTGGCGTTGTTGTCGAAGTAGACGATCTTCCTGTCCATCGAGCCGACCTTACTTCGCGACGATCTGGCCGGCCTTGGCGAGCATCTTCGCCTCGACGCTCTGGATCTCCGCGAAGCCCTGCGAGCTGTGCGGATTCAGGCCGTTGGAGGCCTCCATCGAGCTGTCGGCCTCGTTGTAGATCGTCGCCTTGAGGCCCTTGAGGGACTCGAAGAAGATGTTGCCCTTGTAGAGGCCGAGCGTGACGTCGGCCGTGGCCTTGTCCGCCCACACCTGGATCGCGGCGCGCGCCGCCTGCGTGGCGGGGTCGTACCAGCGGCCGTCGTAGATCTGGTCGCTGACGAGCTTGGAGAGCTGCTGGAACAGCAGGCCGCTGCGGCGGTCCATCACGCCCTCGTAGATGTACTTGAGGCCCCAGCCGAGGACCTCCATGCCCGGGGCCTCGTAGACGCCGCGGCTCTTCGTGCCGATGATGCGGTTCTCGAGCGCGTGCTTCATGCCGATGCCGTTGCGGCCGCCGACCTTGTTCATCTCGAGCATCACCTCGTACGGCGTCATCTTCCTGCCGTTGACGGCGACGCAGCGGCCCTTGACGAAGGACAGCGTGACCTTCTCGACCTTGTTCGGCGCCTTCTCGGGCCACACGCCCATCGTGGGCTTCACGATGCGCATCGAGGTCTCCATCGACTCGAGGTCCTCCGCCTCGTGCGAGAGGCCGGCGAGGTTCGCGTCCGTGGAGTACTTCTTCTTCGTGCCGACGAACGCGACGATGCCGCGCTTCGCGAGGAACTCGACCATCTGCGTGCGGCCCGGGAAGAGCTTCAGCAGATCCGCGTCGCGCCAGGGGGCGTAGACGCCGAACTTCGGGTCGAGGACGTTCGTGTAGCGCTCGAAGCGCATCTGGTCGTTGCCGCGGCCCGTCGCGCCGTGCACGAGCACCGTGCAGCCGGCCTTCTTCATCGC
>JAEDMN010000320.1 GCA_016302985.1 Kiritimatiellia bacterium
AGCTAGAAAAAGCTAGAGGAGCTCGTTAAACTCGATTCTCTAGAGGGAACAGCCCGCCGCGGCCAGATCCTTGCAGAGGCCGAGCCAGTCGGCGTTGGAAAGCTCCTCGGCGCGGGCGGTTGATTCGATCACGCCCTTGAAGATGGAGCCCAATTGCTTGCGGCGGTGCTCGAACGCCTGCTTGGTGAGGCGGTGGAAGAGCTCGCGGACGGGGGGCGTGAGGTCGTCGTTGCGGTGGTGGCGGACAAGCTTCACGACCGATGAGCCGATTTCGGGGCGCGGCCAGAAACAGGACGCGGCCACCTTGCGGACGGCCTTGACGTCGTAGTCCAGCTGGGCCCAGACTCCGGCGAGGCCGCGCGTCTTGGATCCGGGCCCCGCGGCGAGCCGGTCCGCGACCTCCGTCTGGACCAGCACGACCATCGTCTCGGGGGCGAGGCCGACGCGCTGCACGAGTTCCAGGAGGATGCGCGTGCCGGCCTGGTAGGGCAGGTTGGAGACGAGGAACGGGAAATTGTCGCAGGCGCCGTCCTTGATGAAGTCGAGCGCGTCGCCCTTCAGCACCGTCAGGGCGGCGGGGTTCCCGAGCGCGCCGGCCAGGCGGTCGGCCAGGACGGGGTCCTTCTCGACGGCCGTGACGGCGGCGCCGCGCAGGAGCAGCCCCTCCGTGAGGACGCCAAGGCCGGGCCCGATTTCCAGCACGCGGGCGTCCGGACCGAGGCCGGCCGCGTCGACGATCGCGTCCAGGGCGTTCTTGTCGACGAGGAAGTTCTGCCCGAGCACCTTGTTCGGGTGGAACCCGTTGGCAAGACACCATTCCTTGACCTGGCGGGGACTCGTGAGGTTCATGGGCGCGGACGGGACGGGGCTTATTTCTCGGAGGGGATCGGATAGCGCTTGATGAACGCCTGGTCGCGCAGGCGCGCGATCCAGGCCGCGTAGCGCGTCTTGCGCGCGGTCTTCTGGACGTTCGCGGCGATCTGGTCGTAGGCCTCGGCGAAGGAGAGGCGCTTCTCCTGGTTCTCGGCCTCCTTGCGGACGATGAAGCCCCAGCCGTCGAGATTGATGAGGTGGGAGGTCTCCCCGGGGCGGAGCTTCGCGACCAGTTCCACGATCTCGGGACGGAAGGCCTCTTCGGGCTTCACGTCCTTCCACAGGCCGCCGTCCTTGGCATGGGAGTCGGCCGAGTACGCCTTCGCGAGTTCGGCGAAGTCGGCGCCGCCCTGGACCTTGGCCAGGATCTCCTTGCCGCGCGCCTCGACGGTGGGCGACTTGTCGTCGGCGGGCGGGCGCAGGAGGATCACGCGCATCGTCGTGCCGGCCTCGCGTTTGTAGCGCTCGGGATGCAGGCGGTACTCCTCGGCCATGGCCGCCGGACTCGCGACCACGTGGCGGTCCACCATCTGGTAGCGCATCGCGTTCACGACCATGTCGTCCCGCAGCTGGTTGCGCCAGTCGGTCAGGTCGACCTTGGACTGCGTGAGCGCGGCCTTCAGCTTGTTCATGTCGCCGCCGAAATTGTCCTTGACGATTTCGCGGACCCGGTTGTCGACCATCCAGTCCTGCAGCTCGAGCTTCTTCGCCAGGGCGGCGTTGAGGATCAGCCGGCGGTCGATCGCCTCCTCGACCGCGTTGCTGTAGGCCGCGTTGAACGCCCTCCCGGCGTCCGGGCGGCTGCGGTTCATCTCGGAAATCACGTCGCCGATGGTGATGACGTCGTTGTCGACCTTCGCGGCGAGGCCGTCGAGCGTGGCGCCGTGGGAGCAGGCCGCGACGAAGAGCGCGGCGGCGAAAATCGTCTTGTTCATGGCGGAAAGAATAGCATAACGCGTGTGGGCGCGCAAGGGGGTTGCGCCCGGGCGCGGAGTTTGCTAGAATACCGCTTTCAAACCACGGAGAAAAGAAGAAATGGCTATTGTTCTCGGCCTTCCGAAGGGAAGCCTCCAGGAATCCACCTTCGCGCTGTTCAAGCGCGCGGGCTTCAATGTGTCGTGCTCGTCCCGTTCCTACTATCCGAGCATCGACGACGAGGAAATCAAGTGCCGTCTGCTCCGTCCCCAGGAAATGAGCCGCTATGTCGAGCTCGGCCTCCTGGATGCCGGCATCTGTGGCTACGACTGGGTCTACGAGAACGGCTCCGACGTCGTCGACGTCTGCGAGCTCAACTACTCCAAGGCGACGTCGAACCCGGTCCGCTGGGTGCTCGCGGTCCCGAACGACTCGAAGATCAAGACGGTCAAGGACCTCAAGGGCAAGCGCATCTCCACCGAGGCGCTCGGCATCGTCAACCGCTATCTCAAGGCGAACGGCGTGAAGGCCAACGTCGAGTTCAGCTGGGGCGCCACCGAGGTGAAGGCCCCCGAGCTCGTGGACGCCATCGTCGACCTGACGGAGACGGGCAGCTCGCTGCGCGCGAACAACCTCCGCATCGTCGACACGATCCTCACGTCCACCACGCGCCTGATCGCGAACAAGAAGGCGTGGAAGGACAAGGCGAAGCGCGCGAAGATCGAGCAGCTCAAGATGCTGCTCACGGCCGCGCTCGACGCGCAGAAGCGCGTGCTGATCAAGCTCAACGCCCCCGCGAAGAAGCTCGAGAAGATCACGGCGGCCCTGCCGGCGCTCCACGCGCCCACGGTCAACAAGCTCAACGACGCCGACTGGTACGCCGTCGAGAGCGTGGTCGAGGAGCGCCAGGTGCGCGACCTCGTCCCCGTCCTCAAGGCCGCCGGCGCCACGGGCATCATCGAGCTCCCGCTCAACAAGATCATTTTCTAGTTCAAAGTTCAAGGTTCGAAGTTCTCGGTGGGAACCAAGAGCGGCGAACTTAATTCTCAACCAAGGAGGTCCAAGATGGGTTCCATCAAGAAGAAGCGCCGGAAAAAAATGTCGAAGCATAAATACGACAAGCGCATGAAGGCGCAGCGCCACAAGAACAAGTAAGCC
>JAEDMN010000321.1 GCA_016302985.1 Kiritimatiellia bacterium
AATATCTCGGTGCACCCTTTGCGTAGGACCTTCCACGACAACCAGAGCGTGGGGACTGTTTGTGCTATACTGGGGTCATGAAGTTCTGTCTGGCCCTGCCCCTCCTTGGCTCCCTTGATGCGACGCTCCGGATCGTGTGCGGGGCGTTGCTGGCGTGCCTCGCGTTCGTTCTTCCGTTCGTCTGGCTGGGCGAGAAGGGCGTCCGCCCGTTTCACGCGCTCCTCGTCCTCCTCCGTGCGCTGCCCCTGGCGGGACGAATCCTCCTCTGCGGCCTCTTCTGCGCCGGCGGCTACGTCTTCGGCTCCAAGTTCCTCCCGCCGCCCGCATCCGCGCCGGTTGCGACGTGTCTGTCCGAGGGCGGGGGAATGTCGGCCGTGTCGGATCCGCCTGTGGGCGCGGCGCCGCGGTTGCGCACATTGGAACTTTGGAGTCCGCCTCTGCCGCCCCCTGTTCCGCAGACGTTCCCGAGGCCGGCCCTCACCGGCATCGTCCCGACGCAGACCTCCGTCCTCCTCCGCGCGGAGTGGCCGGGCGAGTCCGCGTACACCGGCCGCTACGTCGAGTTTCTCGCGAAGCCCGACCTCTCCACCTCGGACTGGGTCCGCGTCGGCGGCGCCCGGGCGGGGAGCTGGGAACGTGGCGTCGCGGTCGAACTGCCGCGCGCCCTCCTGCCGTTCGACGCCTCGCGCGCGGCCTTCTTCTCCTTCGACGGCGGGGTGGATGCCGACGGGGACGGGATGCCCGATGGCTGGGAGCTCGCGCACGGACTCTCGCCGGAGGAGCCGTCCGACGCCACGGCGGACCTCGACGGCGACGGGTTCCCGAACCTGGTCGAGTTTCTGATGGACGCGGACCCGAGCGACGCCGAAGGGGTCGCGCACGGCTTCGCCTTCCAGGCACCGGGGATCCCGGCGAGCCTGTCCGCCTGGACGGTCTCGCCCGCCGATTTCAGGTTCGCCTTCCCGGGCGGGACGGGGCGCGTCATTGCCGAGCGGACGTTCCGGGTGGACCGGACGACACCCGCCCAGCAGCTGTTCGTGTCCTCGGACCCGGGGACGGGGTCCTGGATGGACCGCGGGGGCTGGGACGGCTGGGACGTGGAGATGAGCTACAGCATCGACGGCGGTCCGTTCATCGGGGCCCCGTCGGTTTCCGCCGCCGCCTGGCGCCTGCCCCTCGGACCGGACCCCGTCGGGACCGTGACTGTGCGTCTTTCGGCAGCATCCGACGAACCTTGCCTGTCGACGCCCCTCTACCTCGTGCGCTGGACGCCGCGGTACGTCTTCGCCGAAGGGGGGGGCGTGCAGATCCTGCGCGGGACGAACGGGGCCGAAGTCGTCTCGGCCCGCCGGGACGCGGCGTCCGCGGACTTCCGGATCCACGCCCGCGTCGACCTGTCCTCGCTGCCCGGGGGATGCGTCGCCCCCGAGGCGGGCCTCTTCGTCTCCCCTGCGCCGGGGCTGCGCGTCGAAGTGGTGGATGCGGCGGGGGGCGAAGTCGTCCTCCGCGCGGACGGCCCACTCTGGGCGGAACTGCCGCCGCAGGGCGCGGACGCGCCCGTCGCCATCTGCTGCTGGGAGGTCTCATGCGAGACGTCGGGCGACATCGACGCGGGGCCGCGGTCCTCGCCCACCGCCTCCCCGTGGCCACTCTCCACCGCCGCGCGCCGGCGGGCCTTCCACCGCGCGCGGAACCTGCCGTCCTCGGGCATCGCCTCCTTCTCAGTCCTCCCGGACCATCCGCGCGTCGCGGTTGCCGTCGGGGCGGGACGCGCCCTGCGTTCCGCGGCCCCGGGTGGTTCCTGCACCTGCGCCGACGACTGCGCCTCCTGCACCTGGGCCGTCCTCGACGGCTCAGTCACGCTCGGCCGCGCCTGCTTCTGCCACGACGGCGACGGACCTCCCGACGAGGGCCCCGATCCACCCGTCGAGGTGGGCGGGGAGGATGAGCCCCCGCAGGAGTGCGGCTGCGGCGACGGCGCGGACGACGCGCCCGCGGAGCAGCTTGAGCTCGGCTCCCTCCGCCTGCGCGTGCCGCTCGGTTCCTCGGCGTCGGACGGACTATACGGCTACGTGTGGGCCTCCCTGGAGGAGCCCGCCGAGATCTCGCCGGACCTCTTCCGCGTCCTCGGCGCGGCGGGCGTCTCGGCCTCGACGAACGCATTCGGCGAGTTCACGGCCACGTGCTCCCGCCCCGGCGGACGGACCGTCGCCGTCTCGCGGATCGCGGACGGCGTCGCGATTTCCGTCACGAACAACGCCTCCGGCCGCCTCGAATACCGCTGGGAGGTGGCGAACGCGGACGACCCCGACATGTACGGCGCGGTCCGTGTCCGCCGCCTGACAGTGTCCGGGAACCCGACCGCCGACGAGACCTACTGCCTGGATGGCGGGCCCCCCTTCGAACAGCCGCTCCCTGCCGGCGCGCGCGTCGGGCGGGAGGAGCCGTCGCGCAGGACCGCGCGTTGGGACGCCCTGCGCGGGACGTGGACGTCGCGCGCGTCGTGGCGCCAGGACCCGTCCGGCCCTGACTTCGTGACCGACGAGGCCGAAGCGGTCAGCCTCGGCGGGACGCAGCGCGTCTCCTGCGTCGTGTCCGAATACGCGAAGCTCGGGTCGGGCGCGTTCACGCGCCGGCGCTTGACGCGCCGGTTCGGGTACGACGCTTCGGGGCCGCTCGACGAGTCGCGGACCTACTGGACGGACGGCGCGCATCCGCTGCGCCACGGCCGTCTGCGGTCCCTCCGCTCGAACCGCGAGCCGTGGCGGCTCCACGAATACGACGCGCTGGGGCGTGAGTCCGTCCGCCTCGAGCAGCTCGACGGCTCCCCGTTCCCCGAGTCGCTCGCGGCGGACGGCGTGGCCGTTTCCCATCTTGCGGAGCTCCCCGCGGGCTGCTCGGCCCGCGCCGCCGTCACGTCCTACGCGCCCGGGACGGG
>JAEDMN010000072.1 GCA_016302985.1 Kiritimatiellia bacterium
ACCAGCGACCAATTGATTAACAGTCAACTGCGCTACCACTGCGCCACGCCCGAACGTGGTGTTGAAAACGGGACATATGATACCATAGAACCGTTCCGCGCGCAAGTGGGAATTTCAGGATTTTTTCAATCCCGCCTGTCTGGTGTCCGGCCGGTTGGGCATCTGAATAATTCTCAATGGTACGCCTTTCGTTGAGGTGTTTCCGAACATTCGGCGCGGAGGTGCGAACATCCCTGCCGACCATCTCCGGACCATTGAGAACTATTCCGCCAGCTGCCGCTGTCGGATTTCGCCTCGGATCGTTCCGCGGCGAAATCTCATCTCTGTTCCCGAACTCCGGCCATGCCATTGAGAACTATTCTCGTGCGCCATGGGAGGATGCCCGATCGTCAGCTGTAGTCCAACGCACGGGCTTCGAGGCGCGCACATTTCTGGACGAATAGGGTAAGTGGATAAAATAAAAAAACTGAAACTTCAAAAAGTTTCAGTTTTATTGGTCGGAGCGGTGGGATTTGAACCCACGGCCTCTTGGTCCCGAACCAAGCGCGATACCAGACTTCGCCACGCTCCGTCGTGAAAACGAGGGATAGTATACTCTTTCCCGAGAACGCTGTCAACGGCTCATCTGCCGAATTTACGAGAAAGCTCGTTGTTTGAATAGAGCACCATGATGGGGCGGTTTCGGGGGCAGATGTAGGGCATGCGGGTCGCGGCGAGTTCGTTGACCAGCTGGATGGCGGCGTCGCGCGTCAGCTTGCCCGGGGAACCGGCGAAGGCGCGGGCGACGGACTTGGCGACGAGTTCATCGCGCCAGCGGTTGGATCCGCGTCGGGCGCCGTTTTCGGCGATGTCCGTTGCGATGGAGGCGAGAAGGTCCTGCAGGCCGACGCCATTCACCAGATTGGGCACGGCGTCGACCTTCCAGATGTCGCGACCGAATTCCTCCAAGGTGAACCCCGCCGCTTCGAGGTCCGTCCTGAACGCGCGGATGCGCGCGGAGTCGGCGGGGGGCAGCTGGACGGTCTCGGGGATGAGCAGCGGCTGCGAAAAGACGTCGCGGCGGTCCAGGACCCGTTCGTAGGCGATACGCGCCCGCGCGGCGCGGGGATCGAGCACGACGAGGCCGGCATCGGTTTCGAGCAGCACGTACCCCGTCTCCATCTGCGCGAGGAAGGTGAACCAGCGCCAGAGCGCCGTGGGCTGCGGGGCGGGCTTCGGCGCGCGCTCGGCGTCGGCAT
This sequence comes from Kiritimatiellia bacterium, assembly GCA_016302985.1. Taxonomy (GTDB): domain Bacteria; phylum Verrucomicrobiota; class Kiritimatiellia; order RFP12; family UBA1067; genus RUG572. The sequence continues at coordinate 1,239 of JAEDMN010000072.1, forward strand.
CGACGACTTCGACGCACGGCGCCGGAGCCGTCTCCGCGGGACGGGGCTGGACCGGCAGGTGGAAGGAGGTCTGGACGGGCGTCGAGAAGGGCACGGCAAAGGACGGCGCGGCGGGCGGAGTTGGGACCGTGGGGGCGGTCGTCGCGGGGACGAGGGACTGGGCTGGGGCCACGGGAACGTCCGCGGGAATGGCCTGGATCGCGGACAGGGTTCCGGACGACGATGGCTCTGCGATGGGGGCCGCGGGCGGAACGGCGGCGGGAGGCGGTGCGAGCGCGGCGGAAACGGTGGCGATCACGGCATCCCGGACATCCGCGGGACGGCGGAAACGGACTTCGCGTTTGGCGGGGTGCACATTGACGTCCACCTGCGTCGGGGGGAGGTCGATGAAGAGGACGACGGCGGGGCGGGATTCCTCGCGGGCACGGGGATAGGCCTCGCGGAGCGCGTAGGTGATGCACGCGGCCGTGGCGGGGCGTCCATTGACGAAGATGAACTGGTCGCGTCGGAGGGTGGACCCGTTCGCGGGGCGCTCGACATATCCGTGGACGCGCACGGGATTGGTTGAGGTCTGGGCGGCGTCCGCGGGGGCCGTGCCTCCGCCGACCGGGAGCAGGGCTTCGGCGAACGGCGCGCCGAAGAGGTCGCGGATGCGTTCCTCGAGCGTCGCGCCGGGCGGGAACCGATAGGTTTCGCGTCCGTCGAGGATCAGCGTGAAGCCGACGTCGGGGTGGGCGAGGGCATGGACGGTGAACGTGGCGCGGATGTGGGCCTCCTCCGTGGCGAAGGCGCGAAGGAACTTGCGGCGTGCGGGGGACGTTGCAGAACAGGTCGCGGACCTCGACGCAGGTACCCGGAGGGGCTCCGCAGTCCGCCACTTCGGCCAGGATGCCCGCGTTGACGACGAGGCGCGTGCCGGCCTCCTCGTCGGGGCGGCGTGTCGTCAGGGTGAAGCGGGAGACGGAGGCAATCGAGGGGATGGCCTCGCCACGGAAGCCGAGGGTGTCGATGCGCTCGATGTCGTCGACGTCGCGGATCTTGGACGTCGCCTGGCGCTCAAGGGAGAGCAGCGCGTCCTCCCGGCACATGCCGCAGCCGTCGTCCCGGACGGAGACCAGCTTCCGGCCGCCGGCCGTGACCGTGACCTCGATGCGGGTCGCGCCCGCGTCGAGGGCGTTCTCCATCAGTTCCTTGAGGACCGAGGCGGGGCGTTCCACGACCTCGCCCGCGGCGATCTTGTTCGCCACGTGCAGGGGCAGGAGTCTGACGTGGCCGTCCTTCTGCATGGCGTCTGCCGTCCTAGCGGTCCAGCGTCATCTGGTGGCGGATGTATGTGGGCACGTCGAGGTCCTCGTCGTTCCACATCGTCTTCTCCGCGTTGCGGAAGCGGGAATTCCCGCTCAGCGCCTGGCGTTCGGAGACCTTTGCGCGCCCCTCGTTCAGGTTGGGTGCGGGAGCCGCCGTGGTGGGCATGCGCGTCGCGCTCTCTTCGAAGAGGAGGACCACGACGGAGAGCCGGCCGGAGAAGGTGGCTTCGTCGTTCACCGTGCCGAGTTCGATCGCGGCGTTGGGACCATAGGCCGCGGTGAGTCCGCTCGTGATGGCGGTGATTTCGGAGAGGCGCAGGTCGTCGCCGGCAAGCACGCCGACGAGGATTGTCCGGACGGGGGGGCGGGAGGAGTCGCGGCGGAGCAGAGGATGTTCCGCGATGCTGGCGAGCACCGCTTCCGCTCGGGCCGGGCCGGTCGCCGTGGCCGTGGAGAACTGGGCGCGGCCGCACCGCGAAATCACGTTGCGGAGGCGTTCGGCGTCCAGGTGGATGTAGCCGGGCTTCTCCAGCATGCGCCAGAGCAGCGTCACGCCCGAGGCGAGCGTGTCGACCGCCCGCGCGAGCGATTCCTTCATGTTGTCCGACCCCGCGCCGGCGACGAGGTCGTCGAGGGGCAGGAACACGGAGACGTCCGCGTTCTGCTCGATGGGGCCGATGGCGGTCTTTGCAACGCGGATGCGCTCGTCCCCCTCGAAGGCGAAGGGGGTCGTGGCGAAGAGCAATGTGGCGATGCCCAGCGTGTGGAGGTGCTTGAGGAGTTCGCCGGTCGCACCGCCGCCCGTTCCGCCGCCGAGCGCCGTGACGACGACCGCGGTTCGGACGCCGGTCAGCGCGGGGTCCAGCAGCGAGGGATCGTCCTGGAAGGCCGCCCGCGCGGAGGCGGGCTGGCCGCCGGTTCCGCGGCCGGCGAGGCGGTTGCCGCCCAGCAGGGAGAACGGGATGTCGCCGTTTCCGCCGGACTGTGCGTCCGAATCCAGGATCAGTGCGCGGATCCCGCCTCCGAAACCGAACGCGCGCAGGACACCGCGGGTCATGGCGGCGCCAGCCCCGCCGACGCCAATGAGGATAAGGGGGGAGGGTAGGGCGTTCATTTGCTGTTGCTTCTAAAGAGATTCCTGATGAAGTCGAAGATGGACGGCTCGGGCGTCACCTGCCTGTAGGCCCGGAGGAGAAGGCCCGCGAGGACCGCATAGGACGCAGGCGGGGTGTCGTCCGGAAGCCCCTCGATCTCGGGCACGAACGTGCCGATGCGCACGCGGTTGCCGAAGACGGTGGACGCGAGGTCGACGATGCCGGGCATCGCCGACCCGCCGCCCGTCAGCACGACGCCGCTGTTGAGGCGGTGGAGCAGCCCGGCCTCGTCGAGCTTGATGCGGATGATCGTGAAGAGTTCCTGCAGGCGTGCGTTGACCACGGTGTTGAGGGCGCGACGAGAGACCGTCGGCGCCTTGAAACCGGGCATTGGGTTCGGGACCGGCACGCGGATCGTGGCGTCCTCCGCCGCGATCATGGCCGATGCCGCGGACGTCTTGAGCTGCTCGGCCTGGGATTGCGAGACTGCGAAGGCGACGCGCACGTCGTTCGTGACGTGGTCGCCGCCGACGCCAATCACGCCGGCCTGCGCGAGCTGCCCGTCCGCCCAGGCCGTGTAGGAGGTGGAGCCGCCGCCCAGGTCGATGACGAGCGCGCCGTCGCGCTTGTCTTGCTGGACGAGCACGGCCGTCGCGGCGCAGATGCCGGCGAAGTCGACGTCTGCAATCGCGAGGTTGGCGTTGTGGGCTGCGGTCCGCGCGTCGGCGATGCGCTGCGCCGACCCGTGGATGGAGAGGGCCCGGAGCGAGAGGAGCCGGCCGCTCATGCCACGGGGCGAGGCGATGTTGTCCACGTCGTCGAGCTTGTAGCAGATGGGTGAATACTCGATCGGATAGCGGTCCGCGGGGAGCGGGGCTTCGCAGAACCGGGATTCAAGTTCCGCAATCTCCTCGTCGCGGACGACGCCGCCGGCGACGGGGCACTGCTCGATTGTCGGCGTCGCCCGGATCTGCGGGCCGGAAACGGCGAGGTATGCCTGTTTGATCGAGTAGTCGGACTGGTCGGCGAGGTGCTTGAGCACGGATTCGAGGGAGTAGCGGGCCTGCCCCACGTCGACGATCTGGCTCTTGCGCACGCCGGAGGAGGGGATCGAGCTCAACGTGGCGATCTTGATGCGCCCGCCGGGCAGGGGCTCGGCGATCGCGATGGCGGTCCGCGACGTGCCGATTTCAAGGGCGGCGATGGGGTCTGAGGGATTCACGGCGCGAGTGCTCCTTTACTGGTTCCCGAGGCGCGGGAGCGGCCCCGCGTAGATGCGGCCCTCCTTGCCGAAGTCGGTGGCGTTCCACATCGTGGTGTTCGGCGCGAGGTGCGTGGACATGGCCTCGGTGAGGTGTTTCAGCTGGCGGTGGAGGGATTCGCCGGAAAGGCGCGTGTCCTCCAGCATGTGGTCCCAGGCGATCATCGCCTTGTCGTAGTTTCGGAGCGTGACGAGGAGGTGGTCGGGGTGTGTGGTCTCGACCTCCAGTATCTGGAATTCGCTGAATTCAGGCAGCGCGGCGGCCTTGACGAGCCGCAGCGCCGCGGCCGCGTTCCCCACGAGCTTCCGGCCGGGAGGCGTGGCCGGCTCGGCGGGTTCGCGGACGAGCGGCAGGAGGGAGGTGTTGCTGGAGAACTGGAAGACGACGCCCTCCGCGTCCGCGACGCGGCCGGTCTTGCCGTTGCGCGAACGCGGCAGCCCGACGCGGACGAGGGGCTCGCGTTCGGTGATGTCGATCGTGACGCGGTTGGGCAGTCGGCGCTCGATGCGGATGTCGCGGATGTTGGGCACGCGCTCGAGCAGGTTCTCGCGTAGCCGGGCGAAGGGGATCTCCGCGAGATTGGCGCCGTTCGTCAGGCCGAAGTGCATCGTCACGACGTCCCTGTGGACCATCTTCCCCGTCGTGATCACGACGTCGAGTTCATGGTCGCCCACGCGGCACTGCTCGTGCCAGATGCTCCGCAGCGCGCGCGCACCGAGTACCGCACCCAGCCCCAGGACGCAGAGCCCGCCCAGGCCCAGGACGAGCGCGGCGACCACGCGCGGCGGCACGCCCCGCGCCTTCTTGTTCCTGTTCTTGCCCCGGTTAGTCATGGGTGGCCGTGCCCAGTACGCGGTCGCAGAGCTGCGGGAAGGAGAGCCCCGTCTTGGCCGCGGCCTTCGGCACGAGGGAATGTCCCGTCATGCCCGGGGATGTGTTGAGCTCGAGGACGTACATGCGGCCCCCGGGCGTGACGCGGAAGTCGACGCGCGTCACGCCGCGGCAGCCCGTCGCGTCGAACGCGGCGCGCGCGAGGCGCTGCATCTCGGGCAGGAACGCGTCCTCCGGGAAGGGGTAGCGGGTCTCGTCCGAGTTGTACTTCTCCTCGTACCCGTACCAGCCGCCGGGCGCGCAGATCTCCACGACGGGCAGGACCTCCCGGCCCAGCACGCCGACCGTCATCTCGCGGCCGGGCAGGAACGCCTCGACGAGCGCCTCGCCGGATCCGCCGAACTTCTCGCGGTCGATGCGCCGCGCCTCGGAGACGGCCCGGGCGTAGTCCTCGGGGCGCTTCACGAGGTAGACGCCGACGGAGGAGCCGTCGCGCGGGGCCTTGACGACGCAGGGAAACGAAAGTTCGAAGGCGTTGGCCGCGGGCGTCCAGCGCGTGTCTGACTCGACGAACCACGGCGCGGTCGGCACGCCGGCGGCGTCCAGCACCTTCTTCGTCGCGATCTTGTCCATCGTGGTCCGGCTCGCGGCGGCGCCGGGGCCCGTGTAGGGGATGCCGCGGGCGTCGAGGGCGGCCTGCACGCCGCCGTTTTCGCCCCAGCCGCCGTGCAGCGTGACGTAGCACGCGTCGACGCCGTCGGGCAGGGCGCCCAGATCGTCGGAGTCGAGGACGACGGGGACGACCTCGAACCGGCCCAGCGAGGCCAGCGCCTCGGCCACGTTCCGGCCGGAAACCAGGGAGACTTCCCGTTCGTTGGACGTGCCGCCCATCAGGACGGCGACCTTCTTGAAAATGCACATGATGCGTGATTATACCACAACGCGCGCGCATGCGTGCAGGGAGATGTGGGCTGGAAATGAAAAAGAAACAAAAAACGCGCCGTGGCCTGAGGCCCGGCGCGTTTTCCGACTGGTGGAGGTAAGGAGAGTCGAACTCCTGACCTTCTCAATGCCATTGAGACGCTCTACCAACTGAGCTATACCCCCGCGTTGAAAACGAGACGTAGTATAGCGAATTATCTCGACGCGCGCAAGAGGGAAAATCCGAAAAAAACAACCTCGGACAAAAGTGCGCAAAACGCGGCCTAGACGTCGATCCTGATGATCTTGCGGATGAAGAGCCAGCCGACAAGGACGAGGGCGGCGGCGATGCCGATGCAGATCCCGCCCTTGAGCGACGTGAGGAACGGGAGCATGACGTCCGGCTTCATGACGGTCATCGCGAGGCCGAGGACGAAGGGCATGAGGGAGACGATGATGCCCTGCAGGCGGCCCTGCGCGGTGAGCGTGCGCACGCGGCGCTCGATGCGCATGCGGCCGCGGATCGTCTCGGAGATCCTGTCGAAGATGTCGGTGAGGTTGCCGCCCGTGCGGCGGGCGATGTCGATGGACGTGCAGACGAGCGTGAGGTCGTCCGACCCGACGCGCTTGTCGAGCGAGGCCAGTGCGGCGTCGAAGGGCAGTCCGACGCGCATCTGCTGCAGGAGCACGTTGAACTCCTGTGCGATCGGCTTGTCGCCGATGTTCGCGACGCTTTCGAAGGCCTGGTTGATCGAGAAGCCCGCGCGCAGGGCGTTGGACATCGTGCCGAGCGCGTCGACGAGCTGTTCGTTGAACTTGACGCGGCGGCGTTCGCGCAGGATGCGGACGTAGCGGGCGGGCAGCGTGAAGACGAAGGCGCCGGCCGCGAGCCCGAGCGCGACGCCGGCCATGGTGGAGGCGGCGCTGCTGAGGCTGAAGAGGGGGATGAAGAAGAGGAAGAAGGCCGTCGGCGCGGCGAGGCGTCCCAGCTGGGCGATCTTCGCCGGCGGGATGAACATGAAGACGTCCTCGAACTGCCGGCTGGTCTCCTCGCCCATCTGCGAGGCGTAGTTGCCCGCGCCTTCGTTGAGCGCGGAGACGAAGAGCCAGGCGAAGCCGGCGAAGGCGGCCCCGACGGCGGCGATGGCGGACCAGTACAGAATCGTGGCGTTCATGGCGGGAGGGGGTTAGCGGCCGACGACCTCGAGGCGCACGTCCTGCGCCTTGTTCGGGTCGAAGGCGGCGACGTCGAGGCGGAGTCCACGGCTCCTGAGGTGCTCGTAGAAGGTGGGAATGGCGCCGGTCGGCTGGAAGACGCCGACGACCTTCCCGTTCTCGTCCACGCCGCTCTGGCGGAAGGCGAAGATGTCCTGCATGACGATCTGCGAGCCCTCCATGCCCGTGACCTCGGAAATGGCGACGACCTTGCGGGAGCCATCGGAGAGGCGGGACTCGTGGATGACGATGTCGACGGCGGAGGCGATCTGTTCCCGGATGGCGCGGGAGGGCAGCTCCATGCCGCTCATGAGCACCATCGTCTCGAGGCGCGCGATCACGTCGCGCGGGGAGTTCGCGTGGACGGTCGTGAGGGAGCCGTCGTGGCCGGTGTTCATGGCCTGGAGCATGTCCAGCGCCTCGCCGCCGCGGCATTCGCCGACGATGATGCGGTCCGGGCGCATGCGCAGGCAGTTCTTCACGAGGTCGCGGATCGGCACGGCGCCGCGCCCTTCGATGTTCGGGGGGCGTGCCTCGAGGCGGACGACGTGCGGCTGCGCGAGCCGCAGTTCCGCGGCGTCCTCGACGGTGACGATGCGTTCGCCTTCGGGGATGAAGCCGGAGAGCAGGTTGAGCAGGGTCGTCTTGCCGGAGCCGGTGCCGCCCGCGACGACGATGTTCTTGCGCATCATCACGCACGCCTTCATGAACTCGGCCGCGTTGCGCGTCCAGGTGCCGAAGCGGATGAAGTCCTCGACGGAGAGCTTCTTCTGCGCGAACTTGCGGATCGTGATGGTCGGACCCGAAAGGGAGAGGGGCGGGATGATCGCGTTCACGCGGGAACCGTCCGCGAGGCGGGCGTCCACGTAGGGCTGGCTCTCGTCGATGCGGCGGCCGATCGGCGAGACGATGCGCTCGATCACGGCGAGCACGCTCGCGTCGTCCAGGAACTGCAGGTCGGTCAGCTCGAGCCGTCCGTGGCGCTCGACGTAGACCTGGGACGGGCCGTTGACCATGATTTCGCTGACGGAGTCGTCCGCGAGCAGCTCCTCGAGCGGCCCCAGGCGGAGCGCCTCGTCGAGCACTTCGCGCTCAAGGCGCGCGGCGTCGAGGCCGCGCGGCAGCTTGCCGTTGGCGCGCACCTGCCCGACGATCTCGTGGACCTTCTCCGTGGCCTGCCGCTCGAGTCCGGCGCGGTCGACGCCGGCGACGGTCAGGCGCTTGAGGTCGAGGCGTGCGATCAGCTCCTTCTGGATCTGCTCCTTCACCTGGCGGCGCACGGCCGCGAGCGGGTCGGCGCGGCGCGCGGGGGGAGGAGGCGGCTCCGGAGCGGGCGCCGGTTCCGCGGCCGGGGCGCGGGCGGGGGCCGGCGCTGCCTCGGCTTCCTCGCGCGGGTAGACGCGCAGGAAGGTGTCGCCGATCTGGACGACGGTGTCGAACGCGAGTTCGGCGGGGGCCGTGGCCGGGACGCCGTTGACGTAGGTCCCGTTCGCGCTGTCGAGGTCCTCGATGAAGGCGCGCCCGTCGGCGATCCGCACCAGGGCATGGCGCTCGGAGACGTCCGGGAAGGGGAGCTGGATGCGGCAGCCCCCGCCCCGTCCGATCAGGTAGACCCCGTCGTCCGCGGCGTACCGCGTGGCGGAGCCCGCGCCCGGCAGGATGACGTCGATCGAGAAGGCCATGTCAGCGCCCCCCGCCGAGTTCGGTCTGCCGCTTCAGGTTGAGCGCCTCGATCTCCCCGCGGATCTTCGCGAAGTCGACCTGCGGGAGCTCGCGTTCGTAGGACGTGTCGTTGCGGTTGCGGAGCGCGAGGGAGAGCCGTCCCTTGATCTGCTCGGCGAAGACGAGCATCTCGGCCTCGCGGGGCGTGACCTCGAGCGTGACGGTCGAGTAGGCCGAGCCGCCGAAGTCGAGCGCGGGCGCCGTCTTCGCGGTCTCCTTGCCCGTCGCGAGCACGAGCACGTTCTGGAGCATCGTGCACGTCACGAGGTCCTGCACCACGGTCTTGCCGTCGGCGAGCGTCTTCGGGAAGGTGAACGTGCCGATCACGTCGACGTGGTCGTTCGGCTTGACCATGCCCGAGACGGCCGCCGCGCCGGAGGCGTTGATGGAGACGGCGCGCATCCTCCGGCGGATGTCGGCGGCGAGGCCGCCCGAAAGCGGGTTGCCGCCCTCGATGTCGGACCAGAAGAGCGGTTCGCCGCGGCGGCGGCCGGTCACGAGCTTGCGCCCCACGATCTCCGGCCGGTTCTCGACGGAGAGGGCGTGGCCGCGCAGGCCGCTCCGCGGCACGGTCACGACGCCGATGTCCGCCTTCTGGATGACGGTGCCGCCGGGCACGTCCTTGGCGAAGCAGAGGGCCTCCATCGTCTCGTGTTTCTTGAAGAACGCGGCCTTGATCCGGTTGTACTCGGAGTCCTTGGCGGTGAGATAGGTGTGCGTGAGGAGCGCGGCGGCAAGGCCCGCGAGCACGGCGAGGATGAGCACGATGTACTGTTTCATGGCAGTTCCTAGTGTATCACAATCCACGGGGGCGTTGAAGGACGGTGACGCGCGCGCCGTCCGGCGCGTCCTGCACGAGGACGGCCGCGACGGCTTCGCCGCGCGTGAAGAGGAGCATGTCGCGCGCGCGGACGGGCGATTCGGTCCATCCGGCCTCCGCGTAGGCCCGGCGGGCGTCCGCGAGGACCTGGTGCGCCGGCGCGGCGACGCGCGTGCTCGCGAACGACGTGCCGTTCCGCAGCGTCGCGCAGAACCCCGCGGGGACCGCGCCGGCGAAGGACGGCACCGCGTCCGGCCAGGAATGGCCAGGCGCCTTCGCGGGCTGCCGCCAGAACCAGGACCCGAGAAGGGCGGCCAGAATGGGGAGCGCGGTCTTCATGGCAGGGGTGACGACGTCCCGAGCGCCGGGAGGAGGACCTCCTCCGAAAGCCGCACGTCCTGTTTCGTCCGGGCGCCCTCCCCGTCGAACCAGACGGGGATCTCGAAGCTGTCCTTCGCCCCGCCGTAGACGAGGCCGACGGGGCGCGGAGCCCCGTCACGCCACTCCGGGAAGCGCGTTTCCGCGGGAAGCCCGCGCACCGGGTACTCCCAGGCGTCGCGTCCGCCGAGGGGGCGCCAGCCCGGGAGCACCCGGGTGCGCGCCGCGATCCGCGTGGCGCCGTCCATCGCCGTCGTGCGGGACCCTTGCGCGCGCGTCAGTGCCGCGACGCCCGCGTCGGTGCGCGCGTCGTCCAGCATGTCGAGGTTCCGCGTGAGGAGCGGGGCGCAGGCGACGAGCACCGCGACGACCCCCGCGAACACGAAGGACGCGATCGCGAACTCGTAGGCGGCCTGGCCCAAACGGCTAGTGCGCATGGCGCGTGCCTCCTCCCGGCCGTTCACCGCCGTGCGCCGGCGGCGCGCAGACCTCGTCGTGGCCGTGGTTCATGAGATAGGTTCCGCCCGCGCGGCGGTACGCCGCGTCGTCCCACTTGTCGAGGATTCCGCAGTAACGGCATCCCCGGACGTGCACGCCCCCGGGAACGTGCACGCGCACGTGCGTCAGCCAGTCGAGGTCGGCCGCGCCGAGCTCGTTCTCCCCGATGCCGCCCAGCGGGATCAGCCGGGCCTTCGTGAAGACGGGCATCGCGAGCGGGAGGGCGTCCTCCCCGCCGGCACCGCCCGTGCCGGAGAGGGGGAAGGCGTCGGCCCTTTCGCCCTGCCAGGAGCCGAAGGGCCGGGCGGCGGCCGTCCAGGCGAAGAGGTTCGTGCGCGCGGCGTCGGAGACGGGGACGAGGACGTTCACCACGCGCGCGGCGGCCGCCGCGCCCTTGACGTTGTACTCGTCCTTCACGCGGCCGCGGAGCGGGAACCGCGTCTCGCCGCCCGGGTCGACCTCGTGCCAGGCGCGCCAGCGTTCGGGGGAGAGGAACCACCAGCGCGCGTCGAAACGCGCCTCCTCGGGCGTCCCGTCCGCGAAGACGGGGAAGTGGAAGGCGTCGTACCGGCGCACGCGGGCCTCGTCCACCGCACCGCCGAGGCCCAGTCCATCCGCGACGGCGAGGATCTTTCCCAACGGCCCGGACTCGACGGCGCCGGCTTCCGCCCGGCGCAGGTAGACGCCGTAGAACTCCGGGTTGTCCCAGTCGAAGACGGTCGTCGCCTCCGGGACGGTGCCCCATCCCGGCCAGTTCAGCAGGGCGGCGGCCGCCTCGCCGTGCCGTCCGCCGAAGACGTTCATGCAGATGCGCGGCCAGTTGCCCGCGTCGGCCGCCTCGTAGAAGGCCTTGGAATAAAGGGGGTGCGCGCCCGTCGTCACGACCGCGGGGAGGATCGCGGCGTTGTCCGCGCCCGCCCAGCATCCGCCGGAGAGGGCCGCGCGGAGCATCTCCGCGTAGTCCGCGTTCTTCGTGGGCCAGTTCCGCGTGCCGCCCCCGCGCTGGTCCGCCGACCGGGCGAAGGTGAGGACGGCGGCCCCCATGTCCGCCATGGCCTGGTAGGCGGCCAGGTGGCGCGTGTCGTTCGGCAGGTGCGGCTCGAGGTTCTCCCGCGCGGCGCCGTTCGCGGCCAGCAGGGCCATGCAGGGTCCCGCGACGGCGAGGCGCTCCTGCAGCGCGCAGATGCCCGCGACCGCGTTCGTCGCCGCCTCGCGGTCCGGGTCGCAGGCCGCGGCGAGGCGCAGGAGGTTCAGTTCGCCGACGAGGTTGAGGGTCGCGCCCTGCCAGGACGCGGCCGCGAGCGCGGCCGCGTCGCCCGCGTTCTGCAGGCGCGTCTTGCCGCGCGCGGCCGAGAAGATGTCGACCTCCGCGAGGAAGAGGAAGACGAGACCCACGAGCAGGAAGACGAGGGCGAGGACGATCTGTCCCGATTCCGTGCGGCGCGCCGTCTTCATTGCAGCCAGTCCGGGTAGTGGGCCTCGATCGTCGAGGTGCCGGTGATGCGCGCGTCCCCCGGCTTCTCCGGGTCGCCGGCGAGGAAGCGCGGGAGGCTGAAGACCTGCGGGCGCGTCTGCACGACGGTCGCCTCGATCTTGGAACCGGCCAGCACGGCCCGGGCCAGCGTCCGCCCGTCCCGCCAGTAGTCGAAGTCGAGAATCTGCCGGGCCTGCTCCTCGTAGACGCACTCGAGGTAGTCGGGCGCGCGGGAGATCCAGCTGCGGTGGCCGACGTCCCGCCCCGCGTCGTCCTGCGTGCGGCAGGGCCCCGCGGCGGCCATGGTCGCGATGCGCGCCGTCTTGTCGACCATGAAGTCGTTCAGGCCGATCGTCGCGGCGCGCGCGCACCGCCCCGCCGCGTACTCGCAGAGGAGCTTCGCGCGGAGGTTGTCCGCGAACTGGAACGTCAGGAAGAAGCAGATGGTGAAAAAGAACAGGACGACGATCGTCTCGACCATCGCCTGTCCCTTCCGTCCCGCCATCCGGGCCCGGCGTCCCGGCCGGGAGGGCCTGTCCCTCCGGCCCGCCACGGCTATTCGCCGATCTTCTTGATCGTGTCCGTGCTGATCTCCTCCGCCGCGTCCTTGGCGCTGGATCCCTCCTGCTCGGAGATCGCCTCGGTGGCGCCCGCGACCTTCTTGCCCACGCCGCGGCTGAAATAGGTGAACACCGCGATCAGGGAGA
>JAEDMN010000073.1 GCA_016302985.1 Kiritimatiellia bacterium
CCGAACATTACCATTTGGCAAGGTGGCTCCGCGGAAGGGCGGCATGTGGTAAGATGCCGCCATGCCTTTTAGAAAACTGTTCGATTTCATCCTCGCCTACCCGAAGACGCTGATCCTCGCGGTCCTCGGCCTGGCCGTCTACGGCTGGCATGTGGCCGGCCGGCTGCCGGTCGACGTCTTCCCCGACATCCAGGTGCCCCGCGTCGTCATCCAGACCGAGGCCGGCGGCCTGACGGCCGAGGAGGTCGAACAGCGCGTCACCGTGCCGATCGAGGCCGCGGTCAACGGCATCCCCGGCGTCTCGACAATCCGCTCGAGTTCGGGCGGAGGACTCTCCTTCGTCTGGATCGACTTCGACTGGGCGACGGACCTTTCCCGCGCGCGCTTCGACGTCTTCGAGCGCCTCTCGCGCGTGAAGGAGTCCCTCCCCGCCGAGGCGGACCCCGAAATCGCGCCCGTCGTCTCCGTCACGGGCGAGATCATGCTCGTGGCGCTCACCGCGCCGACGAACGGACTCTCCCTCCTCGAACTGCGCGAACTCGCCGAGTACGACCTGCGCACGCGCCTGCTGGGCGTGCCCGGCATCGGCGAGGTGGTGGTCCTCGGCGGCCGCCTGCCCGAGTACCGCATCCGCGTCGCGCCGCGGCGGCTGGCCGAATACGGCCTCTCCGTGGACGACGTGATCGAGGCCGCGCGCGCCTCCCGCACGTCCGCGAGCGCCGGCTACCTGCCGAACGTCGGCGGCGATGAACTGCCGCTCCGTCAGATCGCGCGGGCGGATTCGCTCGAGGCGCTCCGCCGCCTGCCGGTGACGCCCGGGTCCGCCCTGCGCCTCGGCGACGTCGCGGACGTCGCCCTCGACGGCGCCCCGCGCCGCGGCAGCGCGTCCTTCGACGGCGTCGAGGCCGTTGTCCTCTCCATCCAGAAGACGCCCGGCGGCAACACGCCGGAGCTGACGAAGGCGCTCGACGCGGTTCTGGACGGTTTCGCCGCCGAGACGGCCGGGAAGGGCGTCGAGGTGCGCCGCAACGCCTACCGGCAGGCCGACTTCATCGGCGTCTCGGTGGACGGCGGCAAGCAGGTCGTGCGCGACGCCGCGGTCGTGGTCGTGGTCGTGCTCGGCCTCACGCTGCTGAAGCTGCGCACCATCCTGATCGTCCTCGTCACGATGCCCGTCACGGTCCTGCTCGGCCTGCTCCTCTTCCCCGCGCTCGGCCTCGGCGTGAACGTGATGACGCTCGGCGGCTTCGCGGTTGCGGCAGGCGACGTCGTGGACGCCGCGATCATCTTCACCGAGGTCGTCTGGCGCCGCCTGGGCGAAAACGCGGCCCTCCCCCCGGGGATGCGGGAGCCCGTGCGGCGCGTGATCGCGTCGGCCGCCGCGTCGGTCCTGCCGGGCGTCCTCTTCTCGACCGTCGTCATCGTGCTCGTCTTCCTGCCGCTGCTGATGCTGTCCGGCCTGGAGGGGCGTTTCTTCCAGCCGCTCGGTCTCGCCTACCTGTCCGTCTTCGGCATGTCCTTCCTCGTCGCGCTGGCCCTGGTGCCGGCGCTGTCGCGCCTCCTCTGGTGGAACCGCGCGAAGGCCGCGTCCGCCCGCGCGGGCGAATCCCTCGTCACGCGCCTCATGAAGGCCGTCTACCGTCCGCTCCTGCGCGCCTGCCTCTGGGCGCCGGTCCTCGTCGTGCTCCTGGCGGGGGCGCTCTGCGCGGGCGCGGCGTACGTGGCGGCGGGTTTCGGCTCGAGCTTCCTGCCGTCCTTCCGCGAGGACGCGTTCAACGTCATGCTGTCCCTGCCCCCCGGCGCCTCGCTGGACGAGACCGAGCGCGTCTCGGAGGCCTGCGGCGCGGCGATTCGGACCATCCCCGGCGTCCTTTCCGTCACCCGCCGCACGGGCCGCGCCGAGCGCGACCAGCACGCCGAGCCGGTCTCCAGCTCCGAATACGTCGTGCGCCTCGACAGGGCGGGGAATCCGGACGCGGTGCGGGACGAAATTCGCCGGCGCCTCGGGGGCGTCCCCGGGTGCAGCGCGATGGTCGGCTTCCCGATCGAGCACCGCATCGGCGCGGTCCTCTCCGGCACCGAGGCCGAACTCGCGATCAACGTCTTCGGGGAGGATTCCGCCGTGCTGCGGGACCTCGTCGCGAAGTTCAAGGGGATCCTCGGGCGGACGCCCGGCGTCGCGGACGTGCGGGCGAACCGCGAGATCACGGTGCGGACCCTGCGCATCGACTACGACCTCGAGGCCCTCGCGGAGGCCGGCCTCACGCTGCGCGACGCGGGCGAGCAGGTCTCCGCGGCCTTCAACGGCGTCGAGACGGGCGAGGTCCGCGACGGCCTGCGCCGGCGCGCCGTCGTGGTGCGGCTGGATGGCGCGGACGCGGGGGCGGACGTCTCGACCGTGAAGAAGCTGCTGCTGACGGGGAAGGGCGGACGCTCCGTGCGCCTCGACGAGGTCGCGCGCGTCGCGCCCGAGGAGGCAAGCAACCTGATGCTGCGCGAAGGCGGCCGCCGCAAGGCCCTGATCTCCTGCAACTGCACGGCCGGCACGAGCGTGGGCGACCTCGTCGCGCAGCTCCGCGGCACGCTGGACCCCGTCGCGCGCGCCGCCGGCTGCACCGTCGGCTATGGCGGCAGCTACGCCGCGCGCGAAAGCGCCGCGCGGCGCCTGGCCGTCCTCGGGGGCGCGCTGCTGGCCGCCATCTTCGGCATCCTCCTGCTCGCGCTGCGGGACGTCCGCGCCGCGCTGCTCGCGCTCCTGAACGTGCCGCTCGGCCTCGTCGGGGGCGTCGCCGCGGTCTGGATCGCGGACCCGGTCCTCTCCGTCTCGTCCCTCGTCGGCTTCGTCACCGTCGCCGGCTTCACCCTGCGCAACGGCCTGCTGCTGCTCAACTGCTACCGCGAACGCCTCGCCGCGGGCGAACCGCTCGCGCGGGCCGTCGAGGAGGGGTCGGTCGAGCGCATGGTGCCGATTCTCATGACCTCGCTCACGACCGTGCTGGGCCTGGTGCCGATCGTGCTCGCCGGCAGCAAGCCGGGCGGCGAGCTGCTGGCCCCGCTCGCGGTCGTCCAGTTCGGCGGCATCCTGGGCGCGACGCTGCTGAACCTTGTGGTGCTGCCCGCCGCCGCGAAGCTGCTGCGCCTGAAGGCCGGGGACGCCCCGGAGGAGAACGCATGAAGACCGAACGCCTGAACCTGCTCGCCGCCGGACTCTGCGGCGGCCTCCTGCTGGGCGGACTCGTCGCCGGCTGCCGCAGCTACGAGCCGCGCCCGATCGACTGGGCGGCCGAGGCGCGCGCCTGGACGGACGCGACGAACGTCGTCCGCCTCGCCTCCTGCGAGGACGCCGCGCTCGTGGCCCGCATCGGAAACCCCGGCGTGAACGAGCTGCGCCTCAAGTGCGCGGGTTCGGACCGCGTCGCCCGCGAGACGGGCTGGTGGGACGACCCCGAGTTCGACCTCGACCTCAACCGCATCGTCCAGTCCTCGCAGCATCCGTTCCTCATGGGCTCGTCCCTGACCTTCGCGATTCCGCTCTCGGGCGCGCCGAAGCTCGATGCGCGCGCCGCCGAGGGCTACGCCGCCGCGGACGCGCTGGCCGTGCGCGTCGCCGAGGCCGACCTGGCCGCGGACGCGGGCGCGGCCTACCACCGCCTCGCGGCCGCGCAGGAGCGCGAGGCCGCGCTGCGCGCCTTCACGCAGGACGTGAAGCTGGCGCGCGCCCGGGAGACGGCCGCGCGCCTGGCGGAGTCCGGCGAGGTCAGGGCCGCCGACGTCTCGGCCGTCCGCCGCCGCGTCCACGACCGTCTGCACGGCCTCCACGAGGCCGAACGCGAGACGGACGCCGCCCGGGCCGAGCTGCGGAAGCTCCTGGGCCTGGCCCCCGGCGTGGCCCTGGAAGTCGTCGAGGAGGCCGACGCCGACGAGGCGGAGCTCGAAGTCGCGGCCGCGGTCGCCACCAACGCGCTCGCCGCCGCCGCGTTTGTCCGCCATCCCCGCGTCCAGGAGCGTCTCGCGCGCCTGGGCGCGTCCGAAGCCGCGCTCGAGGCCGAGATCCGCCGTCAGTACCCCGACCTGAAGATCGGCCCCGGCTTCTCCCACGAGGAGGGGCAGGGCCGCGTCGGCATCGTGCTCGGCACGACCGTGCCGCTCTGGAACCGCAACCGCAAGGCGATCGCGGAGGCCGAGGGGAGGCGCGACGAGGAACGCCTGACGGCCCTCCAGACATGGCGCGGCCTCGTGCAGGAGGCCGCCGCGGCGCAGACCCGCCTGCGCCGCATGCTCGACCACCCGCCGTCCGAACTGCCGCAGCTCGCGGAACTCGAGAAGCTCGTCGAGGCGGGCGAACTCGACACGCTCGGGTACCTGTCCGTCCGCGAGGAGATCCTCGACGCGCAGCTCGCCGAGCTCGACTGGACGCGCGACCTGCGCCAGGCCGTCGAGGAGATGAAGCGCTTCCGCCTGCCGGAACGGGCGCGGTCCGAGAACGAGATGGACTGAACGAAGTGATTTGAAAACGGAGTGACCGACATGAAGAAGCTGATCGCATCCTGGTTCGCCGCCGCCTGCCTGGCCGTCTGGGCCGGGGAAAAGCACCCTGAGCACGGGCACGCGGCGCACGAGCACCACGAGCACGGGCACGCGGAGCACGAGCACCACGAGCAGGGGCCTGGGCATGCCGAGCACGCGCATCCTGGACATGCACACCCCGACCACGGGCACGACCATGGCCCTGGGCACGCGGGCGGCAAGGCGCTGGAAGTGCCGGCGTCCGTGCAGCGCACGATGGGTGTGAAGACCGTGAAGGCGGAGAAGCGCCGGCTGAAGTCGACGCAGGTGCTGACGGGCCGCTTCGAACTTGCGCCGGACGCGCGGTTCTCGGCCGTCGCGCCCGTCGCGGGGCGCGTGTCGCTCGGCGTCGCGCCGCTGGCGCGGGTGAAGGCCGGGGACGCGCTCTTCACGGTTGAGTCGCCGGACCTCCTGTCCCGCTCGCGCGAAATCGCCGTGCTGGAGAAGCGGTTGGCGGTCTACCGCGGACTGAAGACGGCGAACGCCGAGCTGGAGGCCCAGCTGGCGGTGAAGCGCGGCGAGCTCGCGGCCATTCTGGGCGCCGCGACGGCCTCCAACGGCGTCGTCACCGTGCGGGCGAAGGCGGACGGCCAGGTCGAGACCTTCGCGCTGGCGGATGGTTCCTGGGCCGAGTCGGGCACGCAGGTGCTCGGCTTCGTGCGTCCCGACCGGATACGCTTCAAGGCGTTCGCCTCGGTGGCGGACGCGGCCCCGCTCGCGGACGGCGGAGCCGCGGCCGTGAAGGGGGCCGAGGGCCGGCTGCGGCTGGGGCTCGGGGACGGCGCCGGCATGGCCGACGTCTACGTCGAGTTCCCGCAGGGCGCCCCCGCGGCGCGGGCCGGCGAACGGGCGCGCGCGGAATGCGTGCTGGACGCGTCCGAAAAGCCCGTCCTCTGCGTGCCCGACGCCGCAATCGTCCGGATCGGCCTCCAGCCCACGGTCTTCGTGCGCGATGGGCACGACGCCGACCGCTTCCTCGCCGTCCCCGTGGAGACGGGGCTCGCGGGCGGCGGCTGGACCGAGGTGAAGGCGCTCGACGACGACGCCGAGGTCGTCACGGACGGCGCCTACGAGTTCAAGCTCGCCCTCGGCGCCGGCACCTCCGCCCCCGCCGGGCACTTCCACGCCGACGGGACCTTCCACGAAGGCGAAGACCATTGACCGCCCCCTCCGCCGCCGCCCCGCGCGTCCCGTCCCCCGGCTTCGCCGTCCCGTCACTGAGCGCTCCGTCCGCGCGACTTCGCCTCGGAACGTTCCGAAGCGAAGTCGCATCCCCGTCCGCAGAGTTCGGCCTTGCCTTTTCAAGTTAGATTTGGTAAACTTGGAACCTTCAAACAAGAAGGGGCCGACGAGATGACGATGGCGGACATGAAGACCGGCGAAATGGCCGAAATCACCGGGTATGCGCTTGGAAATGCGACATACCGTGCCAAGCTCCTGGCATTGGGCCTCACGCACGGCGCGCGGATCAAGGTCATCAATGTCGCGCCGCTTGGCGATCCGTTCGAGCTGGCCGTCCGCGGCTACCACCTGTCGCTGCGCCGCGACGAGGCGAAGGTCATCAAGGTTCGGACGCTGACGAAGGAAGAGGTGCGCGCCGCCGGTTCCGACGCGGCCCGGGGCTAGGTCCGCGGCATTTCCGGAAGGGGCGGTACGCATGGCGGCGAAATTCACCATCGGGCTCATCGGCAACCCGAACTGCGGCAAGACGACGATCTTCAACGGACTCACCGGGGCCAGGCAGCACATCGGCAACTGGCCCGGCGTGACGGTCGAGAAGAAGGAGGGCGAGGCCTCGCTCCCCGGCTGCGGCGCGGTGAAGGTCGTCGACCTCCCGGGCGTCTACTCCCTCACCGCGACGAGCGAGGACGAACGCGCGACGCTCGAGTACGTGCTGTCGCACGAGGCCGACCTCTACGTGAACGTGCTCGACGCGACGACGTTGGAGCGCAATCTCTACCTGACCCTGCTGATGTGCGAGCTGCAGGTCCCGATGGTCGTCGTCGTCACGATGATGGACATCGCCCGCCAGCGCAACATCGACATCGAGCTCGACCACCTCGCCGAGCATCTCGGCGTGCCCGTGATCGGCGTGAACGCGAACAATCCGCTCGACCTCCGCCGCCTCTTCGCGACGCTCGGGACCTCCCTCTCCGCGGCGAAGCCGCCGACGATCCGCCTGGACTACGGCAACGAGCTCGAGCAGGAGATCGACATCCTTTCCTCCTGCACGGTCAAGACCGCGGAGGCGCTGAAGGTCTCGCGCCGCTGGGTGGCGCTGAAGGCCCTGGAGGGGGAGCCGCTCGTCACCCGGGCGCTTCTCGACTACCATGACATGGCCCCCGAGGTGATCGAGGGCGCGATCGCGCGCGTGACGGAGGTGCTGAAGGATCCGCCGGACATCGAGCTTGCGGAGGCGCGCTACGGCGTCATCGCGGGGCTGGTGCGCGACGTCGTCCACGTCCGCCAGTCGAAGATGTATCTCAGCGAGGTCATCGACCGCTTCGTCCTGAACAGGTTCCTCGGCATTCCGGTCTTCCTCGCGATCATGGGGGCCGTCTTCGCGCTGGTCGGCTTCGCCGGCGGCGCGCCGACGGACCTCTGCGGAGACTGCGGGGCGTATCTCTTCCAGCATCTGCCCGAACGCTTCCTGTCGGGCGTGTGCCACGCGCCGGACTGGCTGGTGGCCGTGGTGTCGAGCGGCATCGGCGGCGCGCTCAACGTCCTCTTCTCCTTCGTGCCGGTCATCTTCTGCATGTTCTTCGCGCTGTCGATTCTCGAGGACTCGGGCTACATGGCGCGGGCGGCCTTTCTCGCGGACCGCTTCATGCGCGCGCTCGGCCTGCCGGGCAAGTCGTTCGTGCCGCTGCTCGTCGGGTTCGGCTGCTCCGTGCCCGCGATTATGGCGACGCGCACGCTGGAGTCGAAGCGGGACCGCATGCTCACCATCTTCATGATCCCGTTCATGAGCTGCGGCGCGAAGATGCCCGTCTACGCGGCCTTCGCCGTCGCCTTCTGCCCCGAGGCCCCCGCACGTCTTCTCCTGATGCTCTACCTCACGGGCATCGTCCTGGGCGTCCTCACGGGCCTCGCCCTCAAGAAGACCCTCTTCCGCGGCGAACCGGCGCACTTCATCATGGAACTGCCGCCCTACCACTGTCCCCGCCTGAAGCACATCCTCCTCCACACCTGGGAGCGCCTCACGGGCTTCCTCTGGCGCGCGGGCCGGTTCATCGTGCCGATGATGCTCGTCATGGGGCTGCTCAACAGCTTCGACATCCACGGGAAGGTCTGCACGGGTGAGACGGCCGCCTCGCAGACGCTGCTGTCCTCCGTCGGGAAGGCCCTCGTGCCCGCCTTCGAGCCAATCGGCGTGGAGCGGGACAACTGGCCGGCCTCCGTCGCCGTCTTCACGGGACTCTTCGCGAAGGAGTCCGTCATCGGCACCCTGAACGGACTCTACGAGCAGGAGTCCGCCCGCCGTCCTCCGTCGACGGAGGATGCCGGGGCCGCTCCCGGTGGGGAGAGCCGGCCGGACGGCGGCCGGGAGATGCGCCGGCACTTCCCGAAGGGCTTCCACCAGGCGTTCGCGTATCTGCTCTTCATCCTCCTCTACGTGCCCTGCGTGGGCGCGACGGCGCTCGTGTTCAAGGAAGTCGGCAAGGGTTACGGCTGCGTCTTCGTCTGCTTCCTGACGGTCCTCGGCTGGAGCGTGGCGACGATCTACCATGCCGTCCTGGTTTCGGGCAGCTTGCCCTGGTTCTGCGTCGGCGCGGGCCTGCTCGCCGCGATGTTCGGGGGCTTCTGGGCCTACGGCCGCCGCCACCGCGTGGACATGTCCTGACGGGGGATTGCCGCATGAACCGCGACCTGCTCGTCTACTTCCTGCTGCTGCTCCTGCCGGTGTTCGCGCTGCCGTACGCCGCGCACCGGCTGCTCTCCGACGAGCGGACCCGGGGGCGCGAGACGGGGACGGCCTGCCTGCAGGCGAAGGCCGAGGCGCTTGCGCTGCGCATGCGGCTGGACCGCCTGGAACGCCTGCCGGCCACGGACGGCGCGGCTCCTGTTCAGGCCGCGCTGGTGGAGAACGCGTCCGGACGCGTGCTGGACGGGGAGATGTACGCCGACGGGCGCTGCGTCGGCACGGCCTCCCTGGCGCCGGAGCGCCCGGGCCTCTCCGTGCGCGTGGCCTGGGCGGGCGCGGAGAGCGTCGGCGCCCGTCGCGCCCGTCGCCTCGCGCACGCCGAACTCGCGGTCTACGCGGGAGCCGGCGCGGTCTTCCTCCTGGGGCTCGCCCTCGTGCTGCGCGCCGTGCTGCGCGCCCGCCGGGACGCGCGGCGGCAGCTGGACTACGTGGCGGACTTCTCGCACCGGCTCAAGACGCCGCTGACCTCCATCTCCCTCTGCGCGGAGCTGTCGCGGTCCGGCCGGCTCGACGAGGCGCGCCGCCGCGAGTCGACGGAGACGATCGTCGCCGAGGCCGCGAAGCTCGACGTGCTCGTGGACGAGGTGCTGGCCTACATCAAGGACGCGCGCCATGGCTGACATCCTGCTGGCCGAGGACGACGCGGACGTGCGCAAGTGGGTCGCCGTGGCGCTGGAGTCGGAGGGCCACTCCGTGCGCGTCGCGCCCGACGGGGAGGCCGCGCTGGAGGCGTTCCGCGCGCGCCGGCCCGACCTGCTCGTGCTGGACGTGATGATGCCCCGCAAGGACGGACTCGAGGTCTGCCGCGCGGTCCGCGCCGGCGATCCCGCGCTGCCCGTGCTCATGCTCACCGCGCGCAACACCGAGAAGGACAAGCTCGCGGGCTTCGGCGTGGGGGCGGACGACTACGTCACCAAGCCGTTCTCGATGGGGGAGCTCTTCGCGCGCGTCGCGGCCCTGCTCCGCCGCGGGGCGCTGGTGGCGCGGTCCGCGCCCGCCTCCTCCGTCGACCTGGGCGCCCTGCGCCTCGAACCCGCGCGCATGGCGCTCGTCGCGGCGGACGGGACGGCGACCCCGCTGGCGGCGCGCGAATGCGGCCTCCTGCGCCTGCTGGCCGCACATCCCGGCGAGGTTCTGCCGCGGGAGCGCCTGCTCAACGAGCTCTGGGGCGTCTCGTTCTACGGCAACACCCGCACCCTCGACCAGCACGTCGCGCTCGTGCGGCGGAAGCTCGGCGCCGAGGCCGGGCGCCTCGAGACGGTCCGCAACGTCGGCTACCGGCTCCGCGTCGGATGACGCGCGGGGGGCTGCACGCGGCTAGCGCCGGCGCGGGTGCGTGGCGCGCCAGTCGGACATCGTCAGGCCGAAGCGCCGTTTGAAGAGCGGCTTCAGGGCGATTTCGGACTTGAAGCCGCAGGCGAACGTGATGTCCTTGATCGTGTCGTCGGTCTCCTGCAGCAGTCGCCGCACCTGACGGAGCCGGACCTCGCGGATTTCGGCGAGCACGGTCGTCCCCAGCCGTTCGTGGAAGCGCTGCTCGAGCGTGCGCCGCGAGACGTTGAGGTGGCGCGCGACGTCCGGCACGCCGATGCCCGTGCAGGCCCGGGTGCGGATGAACTCCCGCGCGAGGGCGACGATGCGCCCGGTGCCGCGGCGGTCCTGGGTGGACTCGCGCTCGACGAGCTCCTTCACGCCGCAGTGGATGACGCGACGGGGAAGGGGCGCCTTTGCGTGGATCATGCGGTCCAGGAACGCCGCGGCCTTGAAGGCGGCGTTCTCGAAGTCCGGTTCGATGCTGGTGAGCGTGGGGCTGATGTTCTCGCAGAGGCTGGGGTTGTTGCCGTATCCGCAGACGGCGATCTCCTCCGGTACCCGGATGCCGCGGATGCGGCAGGCGTCGAGGACGTCCTTCGCGTTGTTGTCCGTGCTCGAGAAGACGCCGCACGGCTTGGGCAGCTGTTCGACCCAGTCGCCCAGCCGGACGAATTCGGAAGGGCGGATGTTGCGTCCGTCCACCGGCGCGGGCGCGAAGACGAAGTCGTTGAACGTGCCGGCGCGGACCAGGCTGCGTTCGCGGATCTTCCGGCTGAACTGGCGCGACATGCGCGACACCTGGAGGTTGGAGGAGCCGACGAACGCGAAGTTCGTCATGCCCAGCCTCCGGAACAGCTTCAGCGCCGCGTCGATGGCCGCGTCGTTGTCGATGTGGACGATGCCGCCGGCGGTGTAGCGGTCGGGCGAGAGGGAGAACGAGATGCGCGGCGTGTCCCGCCGTTCCGGCGGCAGATGCCTGAGGATGAAGCGCTCGGGCACGTTCGCGCCGATGATTCCGTCGAATCCCCAGGCGAGGAATTCGCTGAGGACGTCCCCGGGATTCGCCAGCTGGAGATTGCAGATCTTGACGATCCACTCCGGATGCTCCTTCCCGTAGCGCATGATGCCGGCGCGCGTGTCGTCGTTGAGCTTCATCCAGCCGTTGTAGACGAGGCAGACGAAGATGAGTTTTTTCCGTGGTGTCATTTGTACGCAAGTATAACACGATTTCGCAAAGCGAAAGCATGATGTTCGTAAAATATTAGTGATTGGAACATTTAGCGTTTGAGAATGGAAATGGGAAATGATACAATGCCCCCCGTCATTCGGGACATTAGAACCATGGTCACAGCCATCATATTAGCAGCGGGCAAGAGCGAGCGCCTGGGCGCGGGAACGGACAAGGCGTTCCTGAACCTGGGTCCCAAGCCCGTTGTCGCCTGGAGCCTCCTGGCGTTCGAGCGCTGCGCGGATGTGGACAGCATCGTCCTGGTCGTCCGGAAGGACCAGCTGGTCGCTGCGAAGGCGCTGGCGCGCATGTTCGGCATCTCGAAGCTCGCGGGGGTCGTCCCCGGCGGGGCGAAGCGCCAGGATTCGGTCCAGGCCGCGCTCAAGAGTCTCGATGTCGACACGCGCATGGTCGTGGTCCATGACGGCACGCGTCCCTGCGTCACGGCCGCGACGATTTCCGAGGTCGTGAAGCTCGCCCGCCGAAACGGCGCGGCGGTGACCGGCCGACGCATCTGGGACACCGTGAAGCTGGTCGAGAAGGGCACGACGGTCACCCGCACGGAGGACCGCACGAAGCTCTGGACGGTGCAGACGCCCCAGGCGTTCAACGTCCAGCTGATCAAGCGCGCCTATGCCGAGGCCGCCAAGAACGGCGTGGAGGTCGCGGACGACGCGGCGGCCGTCGAGCAGCTCGGCGAGACGGTCCGCATCTTCGAGACGGAGAAGCCGAATTTCAAGATCGTCACGGCGGAGGACCTGCAGATCGCGGCGGCGATCGTCCTGAAATAGCGTCCGGTCCGAAAAACAATTTCCCTTTGCCGCCCGGGGTCCCCCCCCCCCTCCTAAAGCCACGGGCGGTATTTATTTTCCCAGCGACCCTCCTGCCTGCGCTCGCGGTCGCCTTCGCCTGGGCCTTCGTCGCCTGACATGTGGTATACTGTGGCCATGGAAAAGTCTGACAAGGCGGTTGAACTGTTCAAGACGGGGGCGTGCTGCTCCCAGGCCGTGTTCTGCGCGTTCGCGGAGGACTTCGGCATGGACGCCGAAACGGCGATGAAGGTCAGTGCCGGGCTCGGGGGCGGCGTCGGCCGCATGCGCGAGGTCTGCGGCGCGGTCACCGGCGCGACGCTCGCGCTCGGCATGAAGTACGGTCCCGACAAGGCCGCGGTCTACCCGCACGTGCAGGAGCTTTGCGCGCGCTTCAAGGCCGAATGCGGCTCCATCGTCTGCCGCGAGCTGCTCGCGGGCTCCGGCGCCACGCAGGGCGGCGCGCCCGAGGCGCGCACCGACGCCTATTACCGCAAGCGCCCCTGCGCGGAGATGGTGCGGCTCGCCGCCGAACTCGCGGCGCAGGTCTGACGCCGTCGCCATGGAGCATCGCGTCTCCCAGACGGGCCGGGGCGTCCTCTGCCTGGTTGTCTCCGCCTTCGGCTTCGCGCTGATGGGCATGTTCGTGCGGATGACCGACCTGCACGGCGACTACGTCTCGTCCTTCCAGAAGAGCTTCTTCCGCAACGTCGTCGCGCTCGCGCTCGCGGCCGCGATGTTCGCGAAGGGCGGCGGCGCGCGCCTGAACTTCGGCGAGGGGCCGGCGGCGCGTCGCTGGACGATTCTGCTGATGCGCGCGACCTTCGGCACGCTGGGCATCTTCGGGAACTTCTACGCGATCGGCAAGATCGACCTCGCGGACGCGATGATGCTGAACAAGCTCGCGCCGTTCTTCACGGTCCTTTTCAGCTGGTTCTTCATCCAGGAGCGGCTGACCCTGCGCCAGGCGCTCTGCCTCGCCGGCGCGTTCGGCGGCGCGATGCTCGTCGTCAAGCCCGGCCTCGGCGCGATGCCGCTGCTGCCCGCCCTCTGCGGACTCGGCAGCGGACTCTTCGCCGGCGCCGCCTACGCCTGCGTGCGCGAACTTGGCCTGCTGAAGATGGACGGACGCTTCATCGTGCTCTTCTTCTCGGCGTTCTCCTGTCTCGCGTCCCTGCCGTTCCTCGTCTTCGACTGGAACCCGATGACGGCGAAGCAGGTCCTCTGCCTCGCGGGCGCGGGCGCGGGCGCCGCGCTCGGGCAGTTCGCCATCACCGCCGCCTACCGCTTCGCCGAACCCCGGCGCATCGCGGCCTTCGACTACACGAACATCCTCTTCGCGGCGCTGCTCGGCTTCCTCGCCTTCGGACAGGTCCCGGACGCCCTCAGCTGGTGCGGCTTCGTCCTGATCGTCGCGATGGCGCTGCTGATGAACCGCGGCGCGCGGAGGAACTAGGAGGTGCGCGCATGGACATGGACTTCACGGACAAGGTGGTCGTCGTCACGGGCGGCGCGCAGGGCATCGGGCGGTGCATCGCG
>JAEDMN010000074.1 GCA_016302985.1 Kiritimatiellia bacterium
CATGCACATGAATCGGAAGGAATTCGCGCTTGGGCTCGCGTCGCTGGCGACGCTGGGCTGCTCGGCGGAGGAAAAGCGGAAAGCGGAGGTCAAGATGCCGGTCAAGGTTAAGAAGGACAGGATTCTCTTCGTGTATTTCTCGCGCAGCGGCAACACGCGGCATGCGACGGAGACCTTCGCGCAGGCGTGCGGCGGCGCGAAGGTCGTCGAGGTCAGGGCCGAGAAGCCGTACGCGGCCGAGTACAACGCCTGCTGCGAGGAGGCGCGTCCCGAGTGCCGCGCGAAGACGCTGCGTCCGATCCGGAAGATCGAGGGGCTCGACCTCGCCGCGTACGACGTTGTCTTCTTCGGCACGCCGGACTGGTGGGGCACGATGTGTCCGCCGATCCGCACCTTCATCACGCAGAACCTCGCGGTCCTGAAGACGAAGACGCTCTGCATCTACCAGACGCACGGCGGCGGGGGCATGGAACGCGTCGGGAGCGATTTCGCCGAACTCGTCGCCGGCGCGACCGTCCTGCCCCCGAAGGCCTTCTACGGCGGCACGATCAAGATGGGGTTCGGGCTCAAGGCCTTTATCTCCGACCGTCTCGCCGTCGAAGCCTGACCGCCGCATGCGGAGATCCCGCTGCCGGATGCCGCGAGGCGGGATGCCTCGGGCATCTTCTGAGACATCCGGTTGCGCGTCCGCGACGCGGGTGCTAGAATACGCATGTCCGCCGTTCCGCGGTGCGGAGCGCAAGAGAAAGGTTGTCCAGGATGAAGAAGTTCATGACGTTCGGCCTGCTCGCCCTGGTGGCGGGCGCGTTCGCCCAGCAGTCCGAAATCGCGAAGTGGGACCCGGCGATGGCCGTGAAGACGGCCGTCGTCACCAACGGCGTCAAGTGGATCGACGGGAAGTACCTGCCGATCGAGGGGCGCGCGTTCAACGACGTGGAGCACTACTACGACCGCCTGCCGGCGGGCGTCACCACGAACGTCAACGGCGGCGTGCGCAGCATGAAGCACCACACCTCGGGCATGCTCTTCCGCTTCGTCACGGATTCGAGGAGCCTGCACATCAAGTGGACGCCCTATTCCGGCGGGCTTTCCATGGACCATATGCCGTCCACCGGCGTGTCGGGCATCGACGTCTACCGTTGGGACACGGCGCGCGGCCGCTGGTGCTACGTGAAGACGGGCCGCATCACGAACCCCGCCGGCGCGACGTGCGAGCTGGGCTGGACGCCCGGCACCCCGTGCATCATCAACCTGCCGCTCTACAACGGCATCCGCTCCTTCTCCCTCGGCATCGACCCCGGGGCGAAGATCGAGCCGTACGCGCACCGCAGCGGCGTCGAGAAGCCGGTCGTCTTCTACGGCACGTCGATCACGCACGGCGGCTGCTGCTCGCGTCCCGGCCTCGGCTTCGTCAACATCGTCGGCCGCGACCTGGATGTGCCCGTCGTCGGCCTCGGCTTCTCCGGCTCCGGCGTGATGGAGTTCGAGATGAGCGAGCACCTCGCGCGCATCGACGCGAGCTGCTACGTGCTCGACTGCCTGTGGAACATGGGCATGAAGAGCTGGTCGAACGGCGCGGGTTGCCCCGGCCGCAACGTGGATGAGAACTACGAGCCGTTCATCCGCAACCTGCGCGCGAAGCGCCCGGACGTGCCGATCGTGATGGCGGAGCGCTGCGACGTGTGGTGCAAGGGGCCGAACGACCAGGACGTCTACATCCGCAAGCTCTACGAGAAGCTGGTCGCCGAGGGGTGGAAGAACCTCGTCTACCTGCCGAAGGACAAGATGTTCACGGGCGACTTCGACGGCACGGTCGACGGCTGCCATCCGAACGACCTCGGGATGCGTTCGATGGCGGACGCCTTCGCGCCCGCGGTGAAGGCGGCCCTCAAGCTGAAGTGACCGCGGCATCCCGCGCCTGGGACCGCCCCGCGTGGAGCGTCTGCACGTTCCTTGAACGGGGGCGCTTCTTTTGATAGAATTGCAGAATCCTGTGTCCTCCAAACGAAGGAAAATCGCAATGAAGAAGATGTTCGCCGCGGCGAGTGCCGCGCTGATGGGTGGCCTCGCCGCGCTGGGCCAGACGGCCACGAACGTGGCGGCAACCGCGCTGAAGACCGTCGAGACCTCGCCCGAGGCGGCGCAGACCGGCGCCGTGGCGAAGACCGTCGAGACCTCGAGCGACTGGCTGACCAGCCTCACGAACTTCGTGGACATGGTCGACGGCTGGGTCTGGGGCGTGCCGCTCATCGCGTCCATCCTCGTGACGGGCCTCATCCTCACGGCGATCCTGCGCTTCACCCACCTCTTCAACCTCAAGCGCGCCTTCCTCTACATGTTCCACCAGGAGGGCGAGGCGGGCGACAAGGTCCACGGCGAGGTCAGTCAGTTCGGCGCGCTCTGCACGGCCCTCTCCGCCACGATCGGCACGGGCAACATCGTCGGCGTCGCGACGGCCATCGGCACGGGCGGCCCGGGCGCGCTCTTCTGGATGGAGGTCGCGGCCTTCTTCGGGATGGCGACGAAGTACGCCGAGGGCCTGCTCGCGGTCAAGTACCGCGAGGTCACGCCCGAGGGCAAGGTGCTCGGCGGCCCGTTCTACTACATCGAGAAGGGGCTTGGAAAGAAGTGGAAGCCGCTCGCCGTCGCGTTCGCCGTGTTCGGCACGCTCGCGGGCATCATGGGGATCGGCACGATCACCCAGATCCACGGCATCACGTCCGCCGTGCAGCGCTTCTTCGACCCGCACTTCAATCCGGCGGACATGGCCACGGGCCTTCAGATGTTCGGCACGACCTATTCCGTCCCCGTCGTCATCGCGGGCCTGATCGTCACGGTCTGCGTCGGACTCGTCGTCATCGGCGGCCTGCAGCGCATCGCGAAGGTGTCGACGGTCGTCGTGCCGTTCATGGCGCTCTTCTACCTCGTGATCGTCGTCCTCCTGCTGCTCGGCAACCTCTCCAAGGTGACGGCGGCGCTCGAGCTCATCGTCCGTGCGGCGTTCAATCCGAGCGCGTTCACGGGCGGCGTCGTGGGCACGATCTTCATCGCAATGCAGAAGGGCATCGCCCGCGGCATCTTCTCGAACGAGGCCGGCCTCGGGTCCGCGCCGATCGCCGCCGCCGCGGCGAAGACGAACGAGCCGACCCGTCAGGGCCTCGTCTGCATGACCGGCACGTTCATCGACACGATCGTCATCTGCACGATGACGGGCCTCGCGATCGTCGTGACGGGCGCCTGGGAACCGTCGCTCGGCCTCAAGGGCGTCGACATCACGATCGAGGCGTTCTCGCGCGGCCTCTCCTTCCTCGGACCGCAGTCCGGCTTCATCGCGAGCTTCTTCCTGATGACGGCGCTGACGTTCTTCGCGTTCACGACGATCCTCGGCTGGGACTACTACTCCGAGAAGTGCCTCGAGTACCTCGTGGGGCCGAAGCGCCAGGGCCTCGTGAAGATCTACCGCCTGCTCTACGTGCTCGTCGTCTTCATCGGGCCCTACCTCACGGTCTCCGTCGTGTGGGGCATCGCGGACACGTTCAACGGCCTGATGGCGTTCCCGAACCTCGTCGCGCTCGTCCTCCTCTCGCCGGTCGTCGCCCGCACGACCCGCGACTACTTCAAGCGCCTCAAGACCGGCGAGATCAAGGACTGAGGTGTCTGATTCTCTGCCTGGCCCTGGTCGCGGCGTCTGGCGCCGAGGCGAAGGCGCTGAAGGTGCTGATGATCGGCCCGCGACACCGCGAAGTAGCGGCCCCGTTCCGTTTGTGATAGAATGACATCATGAAGATGATGCTGTGGACCGCCGCCGCGCTTTTCAGCGCGGCGGTCTTCGCCGAGGTCGGGCCGGGCGAGAACATTCTCCTCAACGGGCGCCTCGAGACGGACCAGACGGACCTGCCGCTCTACTGGAGCGTGGGCGGGCCGAAGGGCACCGCGATCTGGGAGCCGTCGGGCGGCCCGGGCGGCATCCCCTGCATGACCTTCCGCAATCCCGGGGGGAAGAAGGGCGAGTTCACGCTGCGCCAGTACGGCATCCGGCTCGCGACGAACGGCACCTACCGCATCTCGGCGATGCTCCGCACGAAGGGCTTCCGCAGCCGCAACTGCGGCGCGGTCGTGGTGAACCAGGGCTGGAACCACGCGCACGGCCCCAAGGGCTTCGCGTCCGACCTGCCCTGGACGCGCTTCGAAAAGACCTTCAAGCCCGTGAAGTCGTCCGACGGACGCTACTCGGCCGTCGTCTTCGCGGTCGATCCCGTGGGCGAACTGAGCGTCGCCGACTTCCGCATGGAGGCGCTCGACGCCGTCGCGCAGGCGGAGACGCAGCCCTCCTCCGCCGCGAAGGCCAGCCGGACGCCGCGCCTTCTGACCTGGGGCACGGACCTCCTCTACATCCCCCGCGCGAAGCCCGAGATCGCCTTTCGCGCCTTCGGCAACCTGCCGCCGGCCTGCGACCTCGTGGTCGGTCCTGCCGATTCTTCCTGCGCACCGGAGGCCGGCGCGCCCCCTGATCGCGACCCGGGGGCGCACCGGCCCCCGGTGCGCGTGCCGCTCCTCCCGAAGCTGACGACGGTCGCGCTCCCCGCGGACCAGACTGGGGGCACGCTCACGGCCCGCGTCGTGGACCGCGCCGGCGGCACGAACGTCTGCTCGTCGACCTTTGCCTATCGCGTGGTCGATCCCGTCGACACGACGGGCCATCGCCGGCTCAACAACCTCGTCCGTGAAGTGCTGACGGCGAAAGCCGGCAGCGCCCCGCTGCACTTCACGACGACGCGCGACGGCTGGGTGTTCGTTTCCGTGAAGCCGCAGGGGACGGCCCCCGCCGCCTTCGCGGTGGCGCTCGACGGACGCAAGGTGATGGATGCGTCCACACCGCGGCTCGAGACCTTCCGCCAGATTCCGTACGGCCGCCACCTGCTCGCGGTGACGGGCGCCGACGGCGCGCACGTCGTCGTCCGCCAGATTGCCGAAGTGTTCAACTACTGCCCGGGCGCGAACTCGCTGGTGAAGGAAAATCCTCCTTATGACTGGGCGTTCCAGCGGAAATACGGACATCCCGCCGTCACGACGCAGAACGGCGGCAGCATTCCGAAGGAGCACCGCGACTGGTTCCGCGGCCAGGGCTACCTCTGGCTCGCCAATCTCGGAACCACGAAGCTGAAGGATGCCGCGGACATGCTCGCGCGCCTGCAGAAGGCGGCCGGGCTGAACGAGCCCTGCTACGACGGCGTGACGTGCGACGAGCAGTTCTTCGGCCAGCCGGACGTGCTCTCGTCCTACATGGAGGGCCTGCGCGCCTATCCGAATCCGAAGGACAGGCTGATCTACACGTGGATCGTCGGCAAGCCCGGGACGCCCGGCGTGGACCACGACTTCCTGCGCGCGAGCGCGGACGCAAGCCGCGGCCGCGGACGTGTCATGTTCGAGGCCTACTGCCGCACGCGCGCCACGGAGGAGCAGGCGCGCGCGTACATGGACGACTACGTGACGGACACGCTCCGCCGCTACGACGCCTGGTGCCCGGGCATTGCGCCCTCCGTCGGCATCGCCTTCGGCGACTTCAACCAGGTGCCCATCCTCTCGCTCGCCCACCATCCCGAGGTCGACTACAAGTACTATCTCGACATGCAGCTCAACCTCGTCGCGACCAGCCCCGAGTTCGAGGGGCTCGGCTGCACGGGCTACTGGGGCAGCTACTACGCGGACCACGAGTTGCACCGCTGGGCGATGCGCCTGCTGCGCCACTACTGCGTCGAGGGCCGCACCGACATGCTGTCCGCGCAGTATGGCTACCGCTACCTGCCCGGCACCGTGGCGAACGGCGACTTCCGCGGCACGCTGGACGGCTGGACGGCGACGGGCGACGTGAAGACGGATTCGCACAAGGGCTTCGGCTCCCGCGCCCAGAACCGCTGGGGCGGCAACGGCGGCCTCGGTGACACCTTCGCCGTCTTCGCGCGCACGGCCGGTGCGACGAACGCGCTGACGCAGACGGTGAGGGGGCTCGTGCCGGGGCGGAAGTACTGCCTGCAGTTCGCGGCGTTCGATGCGGACGACGCGAAGGCGGACCGCATCGCGCCGCGGCGGTTCGGCGTCCGCGCGACGCTCGGAGACGGCGCGGAGGTCGTGCCGGAGCTGAGCTGGCTGCACGTCGACAAACGCGTCAAGGGCCGCTACGCGCACAACAACGGCGTCGCGCGCATCAACCTGCGCCACGTCGTCTTCACGGCGCGTGCTCCGGAAGTCGTGCTGACCCTTGACGACGCGGACGCGAAGCCCGGCGAACACCTCGCCGTCAACTACGTCTCCGTCAACCCGTTCTTCGAAGATTAACCCTTGTAGTCTAGGGCTCCTTGATATGAAGAAGTTCATTTGCTGGATGGTGTTCGGCCTGGCCGCTTGGGCGGCGGTGGCCGACGAGACGGTGCTGGTGGTGCATGAGAAGGACCGGACGGAGACCTGGTCCGTCTCGGACGCGGGCGCGTGGACGAAGACCGGCGCGTTCGGTTCCTGCGCGCAGCCCATGTCCGTGGCCTATGCGGGCGGCGTCGTCTACCTCGGCACGGCCGACGGACGCATTGTGAAGCATGCGCCCGACGGGACGGAGCTCGGCCTCTTCGTGAACGTCGGCGCGCGCTGCGACGCGCTGGCCGTCTCGCCGGACGGGCGGTGGCTCTATGTGGCGACGGCCTTCGGCGAGAAGAAGAACCGCGTCTCGCGCTACCGCCTCGCGGACGGGACGGGCGGCGCCTACATCACGGGCGGACTCTCCACGCCGCGGTCGATCGCCTTCGGTCCGGACGACTGCCTCTACGTGTGCAACCGCGGCGGAACCGTGGGCGTGTACGACGTCTCCGGCGAGCGGCCCCTGCGGCGCGCGAATCTGTTCTGTGGCGGCACGATGGGCGGCCTGCTGGTCGACGGCACGCAGCTGTGCCTGCCGTTCTCCCGCACGCTCCGCCGCGTCGACCTCGCGTCCGGCGCAGTCACGCGGCGCAAGGCGTCGTTCGCGAACTGCTTCCGCGCCGTGAAGGCCGCGGGCTCCGTCTGGTACGCCGACTACGACGGCCGCCTCTGGACGGAGAAGGACGGCGCCCTGTCCGAGAAGGCGCAGGTGGGGAAGTCCACATGCGACCTCCTCAACCTCACCGCGGCGGCCGACGGACGGACCGCGCGGAACCTCGCCGCGGGACGCGCCCGGCTCGCGGGGAAGACGCCGGAATACCGGTCCGTCGCGAACGTCGACGGCGGCTTCAAGCGCCTCTACTACAACAATCCGGGCACGACGCACCTCAAGGCCGGACTCTTCTCCTGGCCGATGATCATGGACTACGACGGCGACGGCGACCTCGACGTCGTGATCCACTCCGGCGGCATCCCCTCCTGGAACGGCACGTGGTTTTTCGAGAACACGGGGAGGAAGGGCGACCGCGACCCCGTCTTCAAGCCGGCGCGCCTGCTGGAGAACGGCGGCGGCGATTCGGCGCAGATCCTGCCGGACGGCCGCCTCGCCGTGACGGAGCAGGGACGCGTCGCCTACGACTACCTCGAGAACGGCATGAAGAACGCGAAGCCGTTCGCGGGCCTGCCGTCCAACGTCCACTCCAACGGGGTGCGCGGCAACGTGTGGCGCTTCGCGGATCTCGACGGCGACGGGAAGCAGGACCTCGTGGTCGGCATCGGCGACTGGAAGGCGTACGGCTGGCACGACCAGTGGGACGCCGCCGGTGTCTGGAAGAACGAGCAGATCCATGGCCTCTTCTACTACATCCGCAACGAGACGGGCGCGGACGGCGTGGAGAAGTGGGCGAAACCGGAGATCCTGAAGATGGCGAACGGCAGGCCGATCGACGTCTACGGCTACGCGGCGCCGCTCTTCGCGGACTGGGACGGCGACGGCGACCTCGACCTGCTGACGTGCGACTTCATCGACAACTACACCTACTTCGAGAACATCGGCACGAAGACCGCGCCCGCGTTCGCGGCGGGGCGTCCGATCCTCGACAAGTTCCTGCGTCCCATCAAGGCCGACCTCTGCATGGTCACGGCCACGGTGGCGGACTGGGACGGCGACGGCCATCCCGACTTCATCACCTGCGAGGAGGACGCCCGCATCTGCATCATCCGCAACACGGGCCGCGTCGCGATGGGCATCCCCGTCTTCGACGAGCCCTACCACCTGCGCCAGGAGCGCGCGGAGGTCCACTTCGGCATCCTCGCGACGCCGGCGGTCGTGGACTGGGACGGCGACGGCGACCAGGACATCATCACCGGCAACTCGGCCGGCTACGTGGCGTTCATCGAGAACCTGTCCGGACCCAAGGTCGCCGCGCCGAAGTGGGCGCCCCCGAAACTCCTCGAGGCGGACGGCGCGCCGATCCGGATCATCGCGGGTCCGAATGGGTCCATCCAGGGTCCCTGCGAGGCGAAGTGGGGCTACACCTGCCTCTCCGTCGGCGACTGGGACGGGGACGGCCTGCCCGACGTGATGCTGAACTCGATCCGCGGCGAAATCCACTGGTGCCGCAACATCGGCACGCGCACGGCGCCGAAGCTCGCGCCGCCGGAGCCCGTCGCCGCCGAATGGGAGGGCGAGCAGCCCGCGCAGGCCTGGGGCTGGCGCAAGCCGTTCGGCTCGAAGAACATCCTCACGCAGTGGCGCACGACGCCCTACATGATCGACCTGGACGAGGACGGCCTGATGGACCTCGTGATGCTCGACGTCGAGGGCTACCTCTGCCTCTGGCGCCGGGCGCGGAAGGACGGGAAGCTCGTCGTGCTGCCGCCGGAGCGCTGCCTCTGCGACGAGAAGGGGAAGCCGCTGCTGTTCGCGGGCAAGGACACCAAGGCGGGCCCGCAGAGCAGCTACGCGGGCGGCAGCGGCCGCCGGAAGTTCTGCTTCACGGACTGGACGGGCGACGGGAAGAAGGACCTCGTCGCGAACTCCCGCAGCGTGATGCTCTACGAGTTCGTGAAGCGCGAGGGCGGGAAGTGGTTCTTCCGCAACCGCGGCGACCTGGACGACGCGGTCCTCGCGGGCCACACCACGAACCCGACCGCCTGCGACTTCGACGGCGACGGCCGCGAGGAACTGCTCGTCGGCGCCGAGGACGGGTTCTACTACCTGCTGTCCCGCGACTCCGACCGCTGATACGCGCCCTACGCGCGCATTCCTCCAGTAGGGGGCGCGCTGCTTGATTTGCTATACTGAGGGACATGAAGAACATGGTCCTGTGGATGGCGGCCGGACTGGCCGCGTCGTGTGGTGTCGCTTCGGCGGCGCCGCTCGTGCTGCACGTGGCGCCGGACGGGAACGACGCGAATCCCGGCACGGCGGAGCGTCCGCTCGCGACGCCGCGGGGTGCGCGGGA
The DNA here is from genome assembly GCA_016302985.1 of Kiritimatiellia bacterium. Taxonomy (GTDB): domain Bacteria; phylum Verrucomicrobiota; class Kiritimatiellia; order RFP12; family UBA1067; genus RUG572. Next base: position 9,375 of record JAEDMN010000074.1, read on the forward strand.
TGCGCTGCGGGCACGTCGCGCGGCGGACGGCCTGCCGAAGGAGGGCGCCGTCGTCGAGTTTGCCGACGGCGTCTACCGGCTGCAGGAGCCGCTCGCCCTCGAGAAGGCGGACTCCGGCGCGCCGGGCGCCCCGGTCGTCTGGCGGGCGAAGAACCGGGCGAAGGCGGTCTTCTCGGGCGCGTATGCGCCGAAGGGCTGGCAGCCGGTCCTCGACGAGGCCGCGCATGCGCTGCTGCCGGATGGCGCCCGCGCCCAGGTCCTTTGTGCCGAACTGCCCGCGGGCCTCGAACTGCCGGGCTTCCGCGGTGGCGGCTGCGGCACGCCGGGCCATCTGCAGGAGACGCCGCTCTCCCTGTTCCAGGGCGGAACGCGCTGCGAACCGGCCCGGTGGCCGAATGCGGGTTTCGCGCGCACGGGCGAGAACGTCGGCGCGGCCGAGAAGCGGCATGACGCGACGTTCTCGAAGTCGGGCGTCTTCCGCTTCGACTCGCCGCGGATGGAGAAGTGGGCGCAGGAGCCGGAGCTCTGGACGTACGGCCTCTGGTGCTACGAGTGGGCGGACGCCAAGGCGCAGGTGAAGGCCGTCGACCTGCAGGCGAAGACGCTGGCCGTCGATCCGGGTCCGATCGGGTTCGGCATCCGGCAGAACGCGCAGTTCCACGTGTTCAACGCGCTGAGCGAGCTGGACCGTCCCGGCGAATGGGTGGTCGACCGCGCGAAGCGGACGCTCTACCTCTGGCCGAAGGACGGCGGGACGCCGGAGCTCGCGGTGGCGAAGGGGCTCGTGCGGGCGAAGGACCTTTCGGACGTCGCCTTCGAGGGCCTCGTCTTCGAGGGGGCGCGCACGACGGCGATCAGCTTCGCGAACGCGACGCGCTGCGCGGTGCGGGCGTCGGTGGTCCGCAACACCTCCTCCTGGGCGGTGACGGTCAACGGCGGGCGCGACTGCCGGGTGGAAGGCTGCGACCTCTACGAACTGGGCGAAGGCGGCGTCTCGCTCGCGGGCGGCGACAAGGCGACGCTGACGCCGGGCGGACACGTGGCCGAGAACAACCACATCCACCACTACGGCCGCGTCGTGCCGAACTACCGTCCCGGCGTGTCGCTGAACGGCGTCGGCAACCGCTGCGCGCACAACCTCATCCACCACACGCTGAACCAGGCCGTCACGTTCGGCGGCAACGACCAGTACGTCGGCTTCAACGTCATCCACGACGCGTGCATGTTCAACGACGACGCGGGCGCGATCTACTGCTGCCAGCGGGACTGGTCCCTGCGCGGCAGCGTGGTCGAGCACAACCTCGTGCACATGACGGGACGCCCCGACCGCCTCACGCACACGGACGCGATCTACCTGGACGACTTCTCGAGCGGCATCCGCGTGACGGGGAACGTCGTCAACCGCGCCGCGCTCGGACTGCACCTGGGCGGCGGACAGGACAACCTGATCGCAAGCAACGTGTTCGTGAACTGCCGGCGCCCCATCGGCCTCGAGAGCCGCGGCATCGACAGCTTCGCGCGGCCGACTTCCGAAAAGGGGCGCGAGAGCGCGCTGTTCAGGATCCTGGAGAAGGGCCGGAAGCTCTACGAGGGTCCGCTCTGGTCCGCCCGCTATCCGAGGATGATGAAGGTCTTCGAATTCCCCGACGCGCAGCACGCGCACGACGCGCACTTCAACCGCATCGTCCGCAACGTCTGCCTTTTCGGCGGCGTGGACAAGCACAACTGGGCGAACATCTCCAACACCTGCACGGTGGCGGAGAACCTCGAGCTGCGGGAGGATCCGGGCTTCGAGGACTATGCGCGGTTCGGCTGGAACCTGAAACCGGGCGCGGCGCGCGACCTGGTTGGCGACCTGCGCGTCGCCGAGATGGGCCTCTACGCGAGCCCGTGGCGCGTGTCGCCGGCGGTCCGGTTCGGGAACGACGTCACCCCGCCGCGCGCGATCGGCCCCGTCTACGCCGCGGCGACGGTCCGCATCGACCTCTACCTGCCCGGGAAGCTGCCGGCCGGCCTGGACGCGGTGGCGACGGACTGCCGGGGCTGCGAGGTGCCGGCCTGGGGCCGCGGCGCGCGGGTGATGGCGGGCTGGGGGCTGGCGTCCGCGGAGAAGTGGTGCGACTACTCCTTCACGTTCACGCCCGCGGCCGACCTGACGCTTATTCTGGAGACGATGGGGTCGCGCGGCGAGAAGACGCTCTACGACGCCTTCAAGGTGGAGGGCGCGGAACTGAAGAACGGCGGGTTCGAGGAACCGGGCGTCTGGGGCGGCGGGAAGCCGTATCCGGGCGACTACCGCGCGCCCGTCTGCAACCTCAAGCCGCCCTACGGCGTCCTCACCGCGGCCGAGGCGGGCGTACCCGCCGCCGAAGGGGAGAAGATGGCCTGCGGCAGCGACATGATCAACTTCCAGCAGGCGCTCAAGGTGAAGAAGGGCGTCCCCGTGCGCATCTCCTTCAAGGCCCGCGCGCTGCCGCTCGGGAAGTAGTTGCGGCATCTTGCCGAATTGCCGGTTGTGCGGCCTTTTGCCGAATCGGCCTTTGTGGTAGACTATGGGCACTGTATGTGATGTCATCATGAAGACAGTCAAAGAGCTGGATTTTGTGATCTTCGTGATTCACGCGTTGGCGGAGGCCTGGCAGAGGCCACCGTCCGATGTCTATGCCCGGTTGGCTTCGTCCGGCGTGCTGACGCGCTACATCATCCCCTGCTATGACGTTCTGCACACGCTTGGCAGGCAGTACCTTGTCGAGGACATCACGGCGTGCGTCCGGGAGTGGGAGGGCGTGGCATGACTGTCTACCACGGTTCCGTGGCGCCGATTGAGAAGCCCGATCTGGCATGTTCCAAGTCCCGTGTCGACTTCGGACCTGGATTCTATGTGACGACGTTTCGAGATCAGGCGGAAAGATGGGCCTTGCGCCGGGCCATGCGGATGCGAACGATGGCGGTTGTCTCCGCATATGTCTTCAATGAATCCGCCACGGGACTTGTTGTCCGCAAGTTTGCCGACGCGGATCTGGAATGGCTGGATGCCGTGGCATCCTGTCGGCGGGGAGTCGATTCGCTGGCTGGGTGCGATGTCGTCATTGGACCGGTTGCGGACGATGCCGTGTTCGAAGCTGTCAGCATGTATCTGTCCGGAATCTGGGATGCTGCTCGGACCTTGTCGGAAATCCGCTACTACAAGCGGAACGACCAGATCGTCTTCAAGACGGAGAGGGCGCTTTCAACGCTTGTCTTCCAGTCATTTCATGAAGTGGGAGGTGCCCGTGGTTGACCATGCGGAGCTCCGTCGACTCTGCCGCGAGAAACAGGAGGCGGCGATTGTGTCATGCCTGGCCTCGCTCAAGGGGCTTTCCCTGGACCAGGCTCTCTCGCTCTACTATCGCAGTGCGCTCGCCCGCCAGATCAATGAGGGCAAGTACGGAATTGACAATCTCGATCCGGCCTACCTAGCGGAAGATCTGATCGAGAACGAACCGGACTTGTTCTGACTTGGTTTGCTCGTCTCCGATGGCCGGGAAAGAACGCTCCACTACCGTTACGCTTCGTTTCGCGATTCCCCGCCGCCGGGAAGTGACTCGTCACGCGCGCCGGGGGGCGGCGCGCCACCAGGCGTGCGGACCGCGCGGAGCGCCTTCCCTACCGCGGAGCCATGCGCCAGGACCGCGTGAGAGAGAAGCCGTGTGCCCGTTCTCCAGGTGGACAAGGCCGTCCCCGTTTGATAGAATTCCATCGTTTCCAATTTCAGTAGGTTCCAGTTAGAGAGGAAGAAGATCATGAAGAAGATTCTGCTCACCGGCGCCGTCGCGCTCTGCGCGTCCGCCCTGTTTGCCGAGAAGGTCGCCATCAAGTTCGAACTGCCGGCCCCTCACTCGAGCGGCACGCCGAAGGAGATCAAGAGCGACAACCTCGAGAAGGATCCGGGCCCGGGCAAGCTGCGCGCCCCGATCATGGTCGAGCCCGAGTTCGCCAAGAAGCTCACGACGGAGGACACGAAGG